>CAJBHE010000223.1 GCA_903952885.1 uncultured Burkholderiales bacterium | reverse complement strand
CAATCGATCTACGAAGTCATTCGTGCCAATAAACGTGCCAAATCGGCGGGCATGGGGCAAGACGACAAGGCTTTGCCTAGCTATGACCGGTACAGAAAAGAGCGTGAGTTGTTGATGAAATAACTTCTGTTTTTCTGAGCTCGCTTCTCGCCTAGGGAATGAGCGGTTTCCTCATGCTGGGGTACCAGAAATCGTCACCCGCCCATTCCCTAGGCGAGAAGACTGCGGCTGACAAATGGCTGTTTTGAAAACTTCTGGTTCAGGCTAGTTGCGTCAACGTCGTTTTAGTTCTAGCGAAGATTTTTTAGATCGCAAAGTCGTGTGCATGAGGCACAGCGGCCGCCTCATGCTGGAGTAACAGAAATCGTTGGCCGCTGTGCCTCACGCACACGACCTTAGCCGCAGAAAACAACCTCGAGTGCCAAGAAGCAACTCAAAGGCAAACTTCAAACTTCAAGGTTGTCAATCAACCGCGTCTTCCCCAACTTAGCTGCACCCAACACCACCAGCGGCTCAGCGCATGGGCCGGTCACGGGAGACAAGTCATGCTGGCGGCGCAGGGTGATGTAGTCTGGGGTCCAGCCGCGTTCGCGCAGGGTGTCCATTGCGGAGGCTTCGGCAGCAGCCAAATCCAGCTGGCCAGCGGCATTGCTCGCTCGGGCGGCTGAAGCCAAGCTTTTCAAAGCCATCGACAGTTGCACGGCTTCGGCGCGTTCTTCGGCGCTAAGGTAGCCGTTGCGTGAGCTGAGGGCCAAGCCGTCTTCGGCACGGCGGGTTTCGCCGCCGATGATTTCGATGGGCAAGGCCATTTGCTGCACCATGCGGCGGATGACCATGAGTTGTTGGTAGTCCTTTTTGCCAAACACGGCCAAGTTGGGCTGCACGATGTTGAAGAGCTTGTGCACCACGGTGCTCACGCCCACAAAGAAGCCAGGGCGGAACGCGCCTTCCAAGATGTCGGCCAGCTCGGCGGGTGGCTGCACTTTGAACACTTGGGGTTCGGGGTAGAGTTCTTTTTCGGACGGTGCAAACACCACGTCGCAGCCGTTGGCTTCTAGCAAAGCGCAGTCGTTTTCTAGGGTGCGGGGGTAAGTGTCAAAGTCTTCGTGGGGCCCAAACTGCAGGCGGTTGACGAAGATGCTGGCCACGGTCATGCCACCTTGTCCTGCACGTTTGTCCGCCTCTTGGCGGGCGATTTGCATCAGATCTAAGTGGCCTTGGTGCAGATTGCCCATGGTGGGGACAAAGGCGCGCAGGGCGGCCGGCTTTAAAGCGCGGCGCAGGTCTGCGAGGGTGTGAACGATTTGCATGATGCAAGACAAAAGGGGGCTTGAGAGGCTAGGGCTTGATCAAGTCCATGCGTGTTTGGCGTTGTCGGGGAAAGTGCCGCCTTTGACGGCAGCCACATAGGCGCTCATGGCGGCTTGCACGCTGGCTTGGCCTTCCATGAAGTTGTGCACGAACTTGGGGTTCTTGCCCAAGTTGACGCCCAGCATGTCGTGCATGACCAGCACTTGGCCGGCTGTGCCGTTGCCCGCGCCAATGCCAATGGTGTGGCAGGTGGGCAACTCTTGTGTGAGGGCGGTGGAGAGTGGCTCGGGCACCATTTCCAGCACCAGCATGCTGGCGCCTGCGTCTTGCAGAGCGATGGCTTCTTGGCGCAGCTGGGTGGCCGAGTCGCCACGGCCTTGCACACGGTAGCCGCCTAGGGCGTGTACGGTTTGTGGGGTGAGGCCCAAATGGGCGCAGATGGGAATGCCGCGTTCCACCAAAAAATGCACGATGTCGGTGGTCCAGCCACCGCCTTCGAGCTTGACCATGTGAGCGCCCGCTTGCATCAGAACCGTTGCACTGTGCAGGGCTTGCCCTTTGGATTCTTGGTAGCTGCCAAAGGGTAAGTCGCCAATGATCCATGCCGTGCCTTGCACGCGACGGATGCCACGGGCCACGCTCTCCACGTGATAGCGCATCGTATCTAGCGTCACGCCCACGGTGCTGGTGAGGCCTTGGCAAACCATGCCCAGCGAGTCGCCGACCAAGATGCATTCCACGCCAGCAGCATCGGCCACGGCCGCAAAGGTGGCGTCATAGGCGGTGAGCATGGTGATTTTTTCACCACGCGCGCGCATCTCGTTCAAGCGGGGCAAGCTGATGGGCTTGCGGGCGGCCACAGGTGAGGCGGGGGGCAAAGTGCCGTAGGGCGAAGCGTGGGTGTTGCTCATAGAACGTGTGTGGCGCAAAGCCAGTCCTGTGTTGCCGAGAGGGTGTGGAGTTTACGTGTGTCTTTACGTGGGCGTGTACGCCAAACGCACGTAAATTGGGGCAAAAGCCTCAGCCTGTGTGATTTCAATCAGCGTTTCTTTGGCCAGCTCAAGCAGGGCGATGAAGGTCACCACCAGCACGGGCACGCCTTGTTCGGGGTTGAACAGGTTTTCAAATTCGACAAAGCGTTTGCCTTGCAAGTGCTTGAGCACGATGCTCATGTGCTCGCGCACCGACAGTTCTTCGCGGCTGATTTTGTGATGCTGCACCAGCTTGGCACGCTTCAAGATATCGGCCCACGCTTGCTGAAGCTCGACCACGTGCACATCAGGAAAGCGCGGTTGCAGCGATTGTTCGATGTAGACCTGTGCACGCAAAAAGTCGCGGCCAAACTGCGGCACTTCGTTGAGCTTGGCTGCAGCCAGTTTCATTTGCTCGTATTCGAGCAAGCGGCGCACCAGCTCGGCACGCGGGTCTTCCGGCTCTTGGCCTTCTGCCACTTTCTTAGGGGGCAGCAGCATGCGTGATTTGATTTCAATCAGCATGGCAGCCATCAGCAGGTATTCGGCGGCAAGCTCTAGGTTGCGGCTGCGAATCTCGTCCACATAGCTCAGGTACTGGCGCGTGAGCGCGGCCATGGGAATGTCGAGGATGTTGAAGTTTTGCTTGCGGATGAGGTACAGCAGCAAGTCCAGCGGGCCTTGGAAGGCCTCGAGGAAAACTTCTAGCGCGTCTGGCGGGATGTACAAATCCTGCGGCATGGCAAACAGCGGCTCGCCATAGAGGCGGGCCACGGCCACGTTGTCAATCACCTCTGGCATGACAGAGGCGATGTGTGCCTCGTCGTTAGGCAGGGTGGGGTCGGCAGGATGCACGGTGGGCGCTTAAAAAACTGAACGCTTTACGCGTTGGTTTGGTAGGGGTAAGGCTTTTGCGCCACGCGGCCAGCTTGCACGTCTTTTTGAATCTCGGTGTTCACTTGTTTGTCCCACAACAAAGCGCGGCCATCGCGTTGGGCTTTTTCAAGCTGTGGGTTTTTGGCCTTGAGCGACTCGATGAACTGAGTGACGTCGGAGGTGTAACTGTCACGTTGAAAAATGGACATGCTGATGTTCCTGGTTGGCTATCTTGATATGGCGTGAATTTTAACGACCGAGGGCCAAGGCCAAACCATGGCTCAAATCGGTCACAAGGTTTGTGTCAGGCAAAGCGTGCAGCAGGCCGCTGCGCTGAGCCATGTCCAGCGGCTGGTGGCCCAAGCCACAGACGATGAGGCGCACATTCTTTTTCTTGCACGAGCGAGCCAAGGCCAACAGTGCGTCAGCGCCTGACGAGTCCACATAAATGAGGTTTTTCAGGTCCAGCACCACGGCTTGGGCTGGCAGGCTTTCCTCAATGGCTTCGACCAGTTTGACCGCACCAAAGAACAAAGCGCCATACAAACGATGGACGTGTACAGCTGTTTCGTGACCCGCCAACTCAGGGAAGCTGTCGGCCTGAACATGCTCGGCACGGCTGAGGCTGGAGATGCGGTAGACGAAGGTGAGACAAGCGGCCACGAGGCCCACTTCGACAGCCACCGTCAAATCAACAATGACCGTGAGCAAGAACACCGATAACAGCGTGGCGCGGTAAGGCAGACGGAACTGGCGCAGGTGCACAAACTCGTGCCATTCGCCCATGTTCCAAGCGACGAACATCAAAATGGCTGAGAGTGCTGCTAACGGCACATCGCCTGCTAGCGGCGCTGCCACCAACATGACCACCAACAATGTCACTGCATGCACCATACCGGCCACGGGGCTGTTGCCGCCGTTTTTCACGTTGGTCACGGTACGGGCAATCGTTCCGGTGGAGGGCATGCCTCCGAAGAAGGGCGTGATGATGTTGGCAATGCCTTGGGCCATCAGTTCTTGGTTGGCATCGTGGCGATCGCCATAGGGGCCGTCGGCCATCATTTGGTCGGCAATGCGGGCGCACAACAAGGATTCAATCGAGCCCAACAAGGCCAGCGTAGTGGCTGGGATCAGCAAGAACTTGGCCGTGTTCCAGCTGAACTCTGGCCATGCAAATGCGGGCAAGTCGCTAGGAATGTTGCCAAAGCGTGAGGCGATGGTTTCCACCTCAAGTCCCATCATTTGCGCAGCGATCGTGGCCCCTACCAACACCACGATGGAGCCGGGGATCGTGGCAAAGTTTTTGGTGCTTGGCATGTCGCCGGCCATACGCGGCAAGGCCAGTTGCCAAAACGCCAACACCGCCAAGCACACCAAGGCCAAGCCCAAGGCTTCGCCGTTGTAGTTGCTGAGGCTCGCGCTCAGTGTGCGCAAGATGCCAAAAAAATCAGCAGGCATGGTATGGATAGGTAGGCCCAAAAAGTCTTTGAGCTGCGACACCATGATGAGCACTGCAATGCCGTTGGTAAAGCCAATCACCACCGCCACTGGAATGAAGCGAATCAACGTGCCTAAGCGAAGGAAACCCATGCACAACAAAATCACGCCCGACATGGCGGTGGCGATGATGAGGTTGGCCAAGCCATAGCGCTCCAAGATGCCGTAAACGATGACGATGAACGCACCGGCTGGACCGCCAATTTGGACGCGGCTGCCGCCCAGTGCTGAAATCAAAAATCCCGCAATGATGGCGGTGAACAAACCCGCTTCAGGCTTGAGCCCCGACGCAATGGCAAACGCCATGGCTAGCGGCAGGGCCACCACGCCTACGGTGATGCCTGCACCTACGTCTTGGTAAAAACGTTGACGGGTGTAGCCCTTCAATGAATCGACGACGTGGGGGCGGAAAAAACGAAACATGAAAAATTAATTGGGGTCAGAACCCAATTAATGAATCCTCATGCCAGGTTTTGCACCTGGCCATGGGTGCAACACGTAAATGCCGGGCTCGGCCTTCTCGTCTGCATGGCTGGCGGCAAGCACCATGCCTTCAGACACGCCAAACTTCATCTTGCGTGGGGCCAAGTTGGCCACCATCACAGTGAGCTTGCCATTGAGGTCTTCTGGCTTGTAAGCGCTGGCGATGCCGCTGAACACGTTGCGCGTGATTGGACGTCCCTGCGGGTCGGTACCTTCGCCCACATCGAGCGTGAGGCGCAGCAACTTGGTCGAGCCTTCCACCGCTTCGCAGTTGACGATTTCGGCAATGCGCAAATCCACCTTCGCAAAGTCGTCGATGCTGATGGTGGGTGCGATTTCTTCGCCGCCTGGCGTGACTTTTTCTTCGATCACGGCTGGGGGCTCAAACAAGGCTTCGAGTTGTTCTGGGGTGACGCGTTGCATGAGGTGTTGGTAAGGTTGGATGCTGACCACGTTGCCTGTGGTGTTCCAGTTTTGCATGCTGGTCCTAGTAAAGGCCTCGACCTCGTGAGCAAGCGCGGGCAATACAGGGGCCAAGTAGCGGCTCAGCTCAGTAAACGCGTTGATGAGCAGCGAGCACACTTGATGCAGGGCTTCGTTGTTGGCAGCGTCTTTGGCTAAATCCCAAGGCTTGTGTTGGTCCACATACGAATTGACCTTGTCGGCCAGCAGCATGATTTCGCGGGCGGCTTTGCCGTATTCGCGTGCGTCGTAGGCTTGGGCGATGCTGTCTTTGGCGGCGTGGATGTCGCTCAACAACGCCATGCCTTGCTCGCCAAATGACTGCGTCAATTTGCCTTCGAAACGCTTGGTCAAGAAGCCCGCTGCACGCGACGCAATGTTGACGAACTTGCCAATCAAATCGCTGTTCACGCGCTGCATGAAATCGTCAGCATTGAAGTCCACGTCTTCATTCTTGTTGTTCAGCTTGGCTGCCAAGTAGTAGCGCAGCCACTCAGGGTTCATGCCCAGGCTGAGGTACTTGAGTGGGTCGAGGCCCGTGCCACGGCTCTTGCTCATCTTTTCGCCGTTGTTGACGGTGAGGAAGCCGTGCACAAACACGTTGTTGGGCGTTTTGCGGCCGCTGAAGTGCAGCATGGCAGGCCAGAACAAGGTGTGGAAAGTCACGATGTCTTTGCCGATGAAGTGGTATTGCTCCAGT
>CAJBHE010000222.1 GCA_903952885.1 uncultured Burkholderiales bacterium | reverse complement strand
GTGGTAGTGCCAGTTGTCTTCGTTCATGTTGCCCAACGAAGCACCAATGCCACCTTGCGCTGCTACGGTGTGTGAACGGGTGGGGAACACTTTAGACAAAACGGCCACGTTCAAACCTGCACGGGCAAGTTGCAACGAGGCACGCATGCCAGAGCCGCCTGCACCGACGATGACCACATCAAATTTACGACGTGGAATAGAGCTTTTAACGGTCATGACTTAGAGCCTCCAGAGAACCTGAATGGCCCAGCCGAGACACGACACCAGCCAAACCAAAGTGAAAACTTGCAAAGACAAACGCACACCCACAGGCTTGACGTAGTCCATCCAAATGTCGCGCATACCAACCCACACGTGGAGTGCAAACGCAATGAAAACAGAAAAGGTCAAGGCCTTCATGAACTGCGAGCTGAAAATACCAGCCCATTTGTCATAGCTGATTTCGCCGCTGGTCAGTAGCACTTGGCCCAAAACAGCCAAGGTGAACAAAACCATTAAAACAGCGGTGATGCGCTGGGCAAGCCAGTCACGCAGACCGTAGTGCGCGCCTACGACGATGCGCTTGGAACCGTAATTCACGGACATGTTGAAAGCTCCTAATAAATCAGTAAAGGCCAAACAACTTGGCACCCAAAGCGGCGGTCAGGCCCAGGCTCAGCGCCAAGGTGACGATGGCGGAAAACTTCCCGAATTCTTTGGTCACAGCATGGTTCACGTCCATGTAGACGTGGCGAACGCCAGCGATGAGGTGGTGCAGGTAAGCCCATATCAGACCCAACACCACAACTTTCACCAACACAGCAGGCACAAAGCCCAAGCCCACGTTGAACGCGGCGCTGAATTTGGCAAAGGAAATTTCGGAAGATATGGAGGTGTCAAACATCCAAACAATGAATGGCAGCAACAAAAACATGATGAAACCGCTGATACGGTGCAAGATCGAGACAATGCCAGCCACCGGAAGTCGGTAAGTGGGCAGGTCGGTCAAGGCATTGATGTTGCGGAACTCAGGCCGCTTTTTGGCAAGCTGGGTCATGTGGGCTCTTTCTTAGGGTTTATCTGTATGGCACTACAACTTTAAATTCTATTTCACTCTATCAAACTGACATGAGGGTTTCATGTCAGCTCAAAGCATTACGGTAGTGATGCGTATCAGTTCTATAGAGACCTCGGCGCAGTTCCATCGGCGTATCGTTGTAAGTGTAGGCAACACGCTCGACGCTCAGAAGTGGCGCATGGATAGCCACGTTGAGAAGTTGGGCTTGGTCTGCATCGGGGTTGACGGCGCGAATGCTTTCTTCGGCGCGCACCATGCGCACACCGAACTCGGTTTCAAACAGCGCGTACATCGGGCCTTTGTAGTTACTTAAGCGATCGGCGGTCAGGCCTTTGAACGGGGATCCGGGCAACCACAGTTCTTCCAAAATGGTGGGTACGCCCGCATAGGCCAGCACGCGGCGCACTTGCAGCACGGGTTCTCCGCTGCGCAGGCTCAGCGCACGTGCAATGTCGGCACTGGCACGAAGGCGCTTGCAATCAATGATGGTGCGTTCGGCAGGGCCTTCGCTTTGGGTGTCGCCGTTGTCCGGTTTCAGCTTTAAGAAACGGTATTGCACATGTTGTTCGGCATGTGTGGCGACGAACGTGCCTTTGCCTTGGCGGCGCACCAACAAGTTGTCGGCTGACAGTTCGTCAATGGCTTTGCGCACCGTCCCTTGGCTGACGCGAAACCGGGCAGCCAAGTCCATTTCACTGGGGATGGCTTCGCCCGGTTTCCACTCACCCGATTGCAGACTTTGCAAAATCAAACCTTTGATTTGCTGGTACAGCGGGCTGAAGGCGGGCGTGAGGCCAGACGCGCCCGAAACATCGCTACCCGCATATGGCGGGTTAGCGATGGTCGCAAAAGTGGGCGCGGAGTTAGTGGCCATTTTTTTATGGGGTGGGCGCGTGTGCGTCAGTTCTTTGTCAAGCGCATATCATATCTTCTATAAGACATAAGACAGACGCTCTTCACGAATTCGCGGGTAAACTCTGTCACCATTCTTTTTTAATCACTACTTGGAGTTTTCCCCATGAGCAAGAAGCCTGTTCGCGTTGCCGTCACTGGTGCAGCTGGTCAAATTGGTTACGCCCTGTTGTTTCGCATCGCCTCTGGCGAAATGTTGGGCAAAGACCAACCTGTCATCTTGCAATTGCTGGAAGTGCCCGTTGAAGGTCCACAAAAAGCCCTGCGCGGCGTGATGATGGAACTCGAAGACTGCGCGTTCCCTTTGTTGGTGGGTATGGAAGCTCATGGCGATCCCATGACTGCATTTAAGGATGTGGATTACGCATTGCTCGTCGGTTCACGCCCACGCGGCCCAGGCATGGAGCGCGCTGAGTTGCTCGCCATCAATGGCGCGATCTTCACAGCACAAGGCAAGGCTTTGAATGCTGTGGCTTCACGCGACGTGAAAGTTTTGGTGGTTGGCAACCCAGCCAACACCAACGCTTACATTGCCATGAAGGCTGCGCCTGACCTCAAGCCAGGTAATTTCACCGCCATGCTGCGTTTGGACCACAACCGCGCGTTGTCTCAAATCGCTGCCAAGACCGGCAAAGCCGTGGCCGACATCGAAAAATTGTGCGTGTGGGGCAACCACTCTCCAACGATGTACGCTGACTACCGCTTCGCCACTATCAAGGGCGAGTCTGTCAAGACCATGATCAACGACCAAGAGTGGAACGCCAATGTGTTCTTGCCAACCGTGGGCAAGCGCGGCGCCGCCATCATTGACGCACGTGGTTTGTCTTCTGCTGCTTCTGCTGCTAACGCTGCCATCGACCACATGCGCGATTGGGCTTTGGGCACCCACGGCAAGTGGGTGACCATGGGTATCCCATCACAAGGCTGGTACGGCATTCCTAAAGACGTCATGTTTGGTTTCCCCGTGACTTGCGAAAACGGCCAATATAAAGTGGTCGAAGGCTTGGAAATCGACGCATTCAGCCAAGGCTGCATCGACAAGACTCTGAAAGAGTTGACCGACGAGCAAGCTGGCGTTGCCCACTTGATCTAATTCTCAATAGAGAACAAGAGTGAGCCATCCGCGCGACGTTCTGTTGGGTTCGCAAGCCGGTAGCTTTCAGCTGCCCGTTTGTGACCATTACAGCGGTGTCGAAGCGCGGATGCGCAAAAGCTTGCAGCTGCAAGCTGACATGACGCAAGAGTTTGGAACCTGCGTTTTTGATGTGACCCTAGATTGTGAAGACGGTGCGCCCGTGGGCGGCGAGTCAGAGCATGCTGCGCTGGTCACCGAGTTGGCGCTAGGTGCCGCCCCCGAGGCCCGGGTGGCCGTGCGTGTGCACCCTGTGGATCACCCCAGTTTTCAATCCGACATGGCCACCATTGCAGGCCAAGCTAGCAAGTGTTTGCGTCATATCATGGTGCCCAAGGTCGAGTCAGTGGCCGATGTACAACTGGCCGAGCAAGCCTTGATTCAGGCCGGTGCTAACGATTTGGCTTTGCATGTGTTGATCGAGTCACCTGCTGCTGTGCACCGCGCGTTTGACATTGCCGCGCAACACCGCGTGCAGTCGCTCAGTTTTGGGTTGATGGACTTTATTTCAGCACACGGTGGCGCAATACCCGCTTCGGCCATGACGTCACAAGGCCAGTTCACCCACCCGTTGGTGGTGCGTGCCAAACTCGAGATTGCCAGTGCCTGCCACGCCCACGGCAAAGTGCCGTCGCACTGCGTGGTGACCGAGTTCAGCGACACAGTGGCTATGCGTGCCGCTGCAAAGCGTGCCGCACAAGAATTGGGTTGCACGCGCATGTGGAGCATTCACCCTTCGCAAATTCGCCCCATCCTCGAGGCCATGGCCCCCGATGCGGCGGCGATCGAAGTGGCCAGCGAGATTGTGTTGGCGGCGCGTGCAGCCCAGTGGGCTCCCATCAGCCACCAAGGTCAGTTGCACGACCGCGCCAGTTACCGCTTCTTTTGGCAAGTGTTAGAGCGTGCGCACAGCACGGGCTGTAGCCTTCCAGCTGAAGTCCAGCTATTCTTCAAGGATTAACCGGAGATGCACATGCGAAAGTTATCAGTAGCTGTTGTTTCGTTAGTTTGGTTAGGCATGGGCAATTTGGCTTTTGCTGTTGAGCCTGTGGCTCAGTCAAAGTCAAAAATAAGTACGCCAAAATATCATTACGTCCGAGCGACTCCTTTGGTTGTTGCAACTCAGGCAACCGATCCTGTGCCTGTACCCACACAACAAGTGCAAGCGAATGCGCCTGAACCTGGCGAAGTACACATAGGCCATATGGTGTGTGAGCTGGGTAATTCAGTCACGGTAACACCCGATCCGCATCAGCCTGCACGCTTCATCTTGCAAATGAAAAAACACACGTTCCACATGACTCAAGTGGTAACCACCACGGGTGCGGTACGTTTGGAAGATGCACAAGCAGGTGCCATGTGGCTGCAGTTGCCTCACAAGTCGATGCTGATGAACAGCAAGGTAGGTCAGCGCATGGCTGACGAGTGTCAAAGCGAACATCAAACTGTTGCGGCCCATGCCATGAAGCTCAACCCGCCTCCCAGCTTGCTGGATGGTCCGACCCTTGCAAATAAATAACCCTTTTAATTTTTGATTTGATAGACCGGAGAAAACCATGTTGAAAGCCTACCGTGACCACGTAGCCGAGCGCGCAGCGCTGGGCATCCCACCTTTGCCATTGGATGCCAAGCAAACGGCTGAATTGATCGAGCTGATCAAAGCCCCCGCCGCTGGTGAAGAAGCGTTCTTGATGGACTTGTTGACCCACCGCGTGCCACCCGGCGTGGACGATGCGGCCAAAGTCAAAGCTTCTTTCTTGGCTGCTGTGGCACATGGCGAAATCAAAGTGGGCTTGATCTCTAAGTCCAAAGCCACTGAGCTGCTGGGCACCATGGTGGGCGGCTACAACGTGCATCCCCTGATCGAGTTGCTTGACGACGCTGAAGTGGCCGCCGTGGCCGCCGAAGGCCTCAAGAAAACATTGCTGATGTTTGACTTTTTCAACGACGTCGCTGAAAAAGCCAAGGCGGGCAACGCAAAGGCCCAAGAAGTCATGCAAAGCTGGGCCGATGCCGAGTGGTTCACGGTCCGTCCGGAAGTCGAGAAAAAAATCACCATCACCGTGTTCAAGGTGCCTGGCGAGACCAACACCGACGACCTGTCTCCAGCGCCTGACGCATGGAGCCGTCCAGACATCCCATTGCACTACTTGGCGATGTTGAAAAACACCCGCGAAGGCGCAGCGTTCAAGCCAGAAGAAGACGGCAAGCGCGGCCCCATGGCCATGATCGAAGAGCTGAAGAAAAAAGGCCATTTGGTCTCTTACGT
>CAJBHE010000221.1 GCA_903952885.1 uncultured Burkholderiales bacterium | reverse complement strand
CCCAAGACCGCGAAGTGCTCGAGAAAGAGCTCGGCGAGCCCGGTCCGGACCGCATCTGGTACGTAGGCGATGCCTTCGCCATGGGTCTGAGCGTGGACGAGGTGTTTGCCTTGACCAAGATCGACCCCTGGTTCTTGGTGCAAATCGAAGAGATCGTGAAGATCGAGCTCGAGGTTGAAACCACCACCCTTAACGCCATCACTGCAGACGAGTTGCGCGCCTTGAAAAAGAAGGGCTTTTCAGACCGCCGTTTGGCCAAGTTGCTCAAAACCACTGAGCACGTCGTGCGCGCGCGTCGCCATGAACTCAACATTCGCCCTGTCTACAAACGCGTGGACACCTGCGCGGCCGAGTTCGTCACGGACACGGCTTACATGTACTCCTGCTACGAAGGTCATGGAGATGGCGAGTGCGAAGCCGAACCCACCAACAACAAAAAAATCATGGTGCTCGGCGGCGGCCCTAACCGCATCGGTCAAGGCATTGAGTTTGACTACTGCTGCGTTCACGCGGCGCTCGCCATGCGTGAGGACGGCTATGAAACCATCATGGTCAACTGCAACCCGGAGACCGTGTCGACCGACTACGACACTTCTGACCGTTTGTATTTCGAGCCATTGACGCTCGAAGACGTGCTCGAAATCGTCGACAAAGAAAAGCCAACTGGCGTCATCGTGCAATACGGCGGTCAAACGCCTTTGAAGTTGGCACTCGATTTAGAAGCGGCAGGCGTGCCCATCATCGGCACCAGCCCTGACATGATTGATGCGGCCGAAGACCGCGAGCGTTTCCAAAAGTTGTTGCACGACCTCGGTCTGCGCCAACCGCCAAACGCCACTGCGCGTACCGAGCCAGAAGCTTTGGAGAAAGCTGCTGGCTTGGGTTACCCCTTGGTCGTTCGCCCCAGCTATGTACTGGGTGGCCGCGCCATGGAAATCGTGCACGAGCAACGCGACCTTGAGCGCTACATGCGCGAAGCGGTCAAGGTCTCGCACGATTCACCGGTGTTGCTCGACCGCTTCTTGAACGACGCGATCGAATGTGATGTGGACTGCTTACGCGACCCTGAAGGCAAGACCTTCATTGGCGGCGTGATGGAACACATCGAACAAGCGGGTGTGCATAGCGGCGACTCGGCTTGTTCCTTGCCGCCTTACTCTTTGTCAGCTGAGACGGTGGATGAACTCAAGCGCCAATCGGCAGCGATGGCAGGTGCTTTGAACGTCGTGGGTTTGATGAATGTTCAGTTCGCGATTCAACATGTAGACGGTCAAGACGTCATCTACGTTTTGGAAGTCAACCCACGCGCCTCACGCACCGTGCCTTATGTGTCCAAAGCCACGGGCATCCAGTTGGCCAAAGTCGCTGCACGTTGTATGGCTGGTCAAACCCTCGCATCACAGGGCATCACCAAAGAAGTCACGCCGCCTTATTTCAGCGTCAAAGAAGCGGTGTTCCCCTTTGTGAAGTTTCCGGGTGTGGACACCATCCTCGGACCAGAGATGAAGTCCACGGGTGAAGTCATGGGTGTGGGCAAGACCTTTGGTGAAGCTTTTGTCAAAAGCCAGTTGGGTGCGGGGACCAAGTTGCCTCGTCCTAGAGATGCCGATGGTCGCTCTACGGGTAAAGTGTTCATCTCTGTGAAGAACAACGACAAGCTGCGTGTCATCGAGGTGGCTCGACAATTAGCTGCTTTGGGTTTTGAGATGATGGCCACCAAGGGCACGGCGGCAGCGATTGCCGAGGCTGGCGTGGCTTGTGCTGTGGTGAACAAAGTGGCCGAAGGCCGTCCGCACATCGTGGACGCCATCAAGAATAACGAAGTGGTTTTAGTCATCAACACCGTTGAAGAGCGACGCAATGCAATTGTCGACTCACGCTATATCCGCACCTCTGCGTTGCTCAACCGAGTAACCACTTTCACCACCATCGCAGGCGCAGAAGCTGCGGTGGAGGGTATGAAGTACATGGACACGTTGGATGTCATTTCTGTGCAGGAAATGCACGCTCAGTTGGCCGTGAACTAAGACGGCTGAAGGAAATACGATGAGTACAGTACCGATTACCAAACGTGGCGCAGAGAAGCTCAAAGACGAGTTGCACAAACTCAAAACCGTTGAACGTCCCTCTGTCATCGCCGCCATTGCCGAAGCCCGCGCTCAAGGTGACCTGAGCGAGAACGCCGAATACGACGCCGCCAAAGATCGTCAAGGTTTCATCGAAGGCCGCATTCAAGAGATTGAAGGCAAATTGTCAGTGGCAAAAATCATCGATCCTGCAGAGTTAGATGCGGGTGGTCGCGTGGTCTTTGGGGCCACCGTGGCATTGGAAGAGGAAGAAACAGGCGACAAAGTAACGTATCAAATCGTGGGCGAAGACGAAGCCGATTTGAAACTTGGCCTCATCAACATCAGCAGCCCGATTGCGCGTGCCTTGATTGGCAAGGAAGAGGGCGATGTGGCGGAAGTGCAAGCTCCAGGCGGTGTGAAGCGCTACGAGGTTGTCACGGTTTCTTACCTTTAAGCCTTGAGCATGGCGCGGCTTCAAATCTTTTTGGCTGCGCTGTGGTGGGGCAGTCTCACCGTTGTTGGTTTCATAGTGGTGCCCATGCTCTTTGTGCATTTGGAAACACTAGCCATCGCTGGGCAGATGGCAGCCAAATTATTCAATGCTCAAACTTGGCTGGCTTTGGCTTGCGGCATCTTGCTGTTATTGGCGTCCAGGCGCGAAAACTTTAAGCGTCTTGAGGCACTCTCTATTTGGGTGATTGCGGGCATGTTGTTGGCCCTGTTGATTGAGTTGGCTGTTAAGCCCCGCATCATGGCTCGCGAGAACCTTGCTTTGTGGCACAACTTGGGCTCAGCGTTTTATGTGCTTCAGTGGCTGTGTGCTGGCAAGGTGATGTGGGACCTATGCCCTGCGAGACCAGCGCCTGACATTGCAGCAGGCCCTGAGCAAACCGATTAACCCAGTGTGCGTTTTTTGACCGAAATCTTTTTCGGTTTGGCGCGTTTGACTTGACCGCCAGAGGTCAGGCGTTGGTTGCCCAACACGCGCAAAGTTTTCACTTCGGGGCGTTGGCCGCCCCGGCTACTGTACTTGAGCACCTTGACGTCACGAGGACCTGCCATGCGGTCTTCGTCGGCGGTGCGTTCTTTTTCAGCGCGTGGACGCCAGAGCACAAACAGCTTGCCGATGTGTTGAATCGGTGCAGCGCTGAGTTGCTCGGCCAACGCTAAAAACATGGCTTCGCGTGCCAGGCGGTCGTCGCCCAAAACTCGGATTTTGATCAGGCCGTGGGCGTTGAGCGCCATCTCGGCTTCTTTGATGACAGCAGGCGTTAAACCATCGTTGCCAATCATCACAACAGGGCCTAAGTGGTGCGCTTCGGCACGGTGAATTTTGCGTTGAGCAGGTGTGAGTTGTATTGCGGACATGCGAGTATTATCCCCGCTCGCTCAAAGGTATGAATTGAAAGCTAAAACTAAAAGCAAAAAAGTCAACAAAACTTGGTTGAACGACCATGTGAACGACACCTACGTCAAGCTGGCCCAAAAAGAGGGCTACCGTGCACGCGCCGCCTATAAGCTCAAAGAGATCGACGAACAGCTTAGCCTTGTCAAACCTGGCAACGTGGTGGTGGACTTGGGTTGTGCACCTGGGGCTTGGTGTCAATACCTGCGCCGTCGCATGTCGCCGACTGGCGCAGCTGCGGGTACCTTGAATGGCACTATCATTGGCTTGGATATTTTGGCGATGGAGGCCGTGGAAGGCGTCACCTTCATTCAAGGTGACTTCCGTGAAGAAGAGGTCTTGGCTCAGTTGGAAGCGGCCTTGGACGGACGCATTGTGGATGTGGTGGTGTCTGACATGGCGCCCAACCTGAGTGGCATTGAGTCAACCGATGCCACCCGCATTGCCCTTTTGATTGAACTGGCCGTTGATTTTGCGCAAAAACACCTCAAAGACGATGGCGCTTTGGTGGTCAAGCTCTTTCATGGCAGTGGCTACAGTGATTTGGTCACCCTTTTCAAAAGCACCTTTCGGGTGGTCAAGCCCATCAAGCCCAAGGCCAGCCGTGACAAATCAAGTGAAACCTTTTTGGTGGGTATGGGTGTGAAAAGTCGCGTTTTAGCAAATCCTTGAGTTTCATAAGGCCTGCGCTTACGATGTAAGCGACATGTGCGCTTGAAACGCCTAAAATCAAACCCATATCAGTACATCTCGTACTCTTTTTAATTCGGAGCCCACATTGAATAATCAATGGTTCTCAAAAGTTGCTGTTTGGTTGGTCATCGCTTTGGTGATGTTTACCGTATTCAAACAATTTGAAACACGTCCTGGCGCAGGCTCGGGCTATTTGGGCTATTCGGACTTCCTCGAAGAAGTTCGTGCCAAGCGCATCAAGACTGCCACCATTCAAGAAGGTCAGGGCGGCACTGAAATTTCAGCGGTCACCAATGATGAGCGCAAGATTCGCACAACGGCCACCTACCTCGACCGTGGTTTGGTGGGCGACCTCATTGCCAACGGCGTGAAGTTTGATGTCAAGCCCCGCGAAGAAGGCTCGCTCTTGATGACCTTGCTGGTCAGCTGGGGCCCTATGTTGCTGTTGATTGGCGTGTGGGTCTACTTCATGCGCCAAATGCAAGGCGGCGGCAAAGGCGGAGCATTCAGCTTTGGCAAGAGCAAAGCCCGCATGCTGGATGAGAACAACAACCAAGTGACTTTTGCTGACGTGGCGGGTTGCGATGAAGCCAAAGAAGAAGTGAAAGAGGTGGTGGACTTTTTGAAAGACCCACAACGCTTCCAAAAACTGGGTGGTCGTATCCCCCGCGGTTTGTTGTTGGTGGGCCCACCCGGTACTGGTAAAACTTTGTTGGCCAAAGGCATTGCTGGTGAAGCCAAAGTGCCGTTCTTCAGCATCTCTGGTTCAGACTTCGTTGAAATGTTTGTGGGCGTGGGCGCAGCTCGCGTGCGCGACATGTTTGAGAATGCGAAAAAGAACGCTCCTTGCATTATCTTCATTGACGAGATTGATGCTGTTGGTCGTCAACGTGGCGCGGGTGTGGGCGGCGGTAACGACGAACGCGAACAAACCTTGAACCAAATGCTGGTCGAGATGGATGGGTTCGAAACCAACCTCGGCGTCATCGTGGTGGCTGCCACAAACCGCCCAGACATCTTGGATGCCGCTTTGTTACGCCCTGGTCGCTTTGACCGTCAGGTGTATGTGACCTTGCCCGACATCCGTGGCCGCGAACAAATTTTGAATGTGCACATGCGCAAAGTGCCAATCGGTCAAGACGTTAACGCCAGCGTGATTGCGCGCGGCACGCCCGGCATGAGCGGTGCCGACTTGGCCAACTTGTGCAACGAAGCCGCCTTGATGGCCGCACGTCGCAATGCTCGCGTGGTTGAGATGGTCGACTTTGAGAAAGCCAAAGACAAAATTTTGATGGGTCCAGAGCGCAAGAGCATGGTCATGCCCGAAGAGGAGCGTCGCAACACCGCGTATCACGAGTCTGGCCATGCTTTGATTGGCAAGCTCTTGCCCAAGTGCGACCCTGTGCACAAAGTGACCATCATTCCTCGCGGCCGCGCTTTAGGCGTGACCATGAGCCTGCCCGAGAAAGACCGCTATAGCTATGACAAAGAATTCATGCTGAACCAAATCAGCATGCTGTTCGGTGGCCGTATTGCTGAAGAGGTATTCATGAACCAAATGACCACAGGCGCGAGCAATGACTTTGAGCGTGCCACTGGCATCGCACGTGACATGGTTACTCGTTATGGCATGACCGATGCTTTGGGTCCGATGGTGTATGCTGAAAATGAAGGTGAAGTGTTCTTGGGCCGCTCGGTCACCAAGACCACCAGCATGTCAGAAGCCACCATGCAAAAGGTGGATGTTGAAGTGCGTCGCATCATTGACATGCAATACAACTTGGCCCGTCGTTTGATTGAAGAAAACTCAGACAAGATGCACACCATGGCCAAAGCGTTGCTTGAATGGGAAACCATCGACAAAGACCAAATTGACGACATCATGGCTGGGCGCGAGCCACGCCCGCCGAAAGACTGGACCCCACGTTCCCCCTCGGGTGGTGACAGCGGCGGCTCACCAGCGGTGCAGCCTGACCCAGCTCCCACTGCTGCTTAAAGCGGTTGGGAACGGACACAGAGACGGGGCGCAAGCCCCGTTTTTCATGGAGCATTTATGTTTTGGCAAACCACACGTTTTCGCATTGACCTGAGCCAACCGCAGGTCATGGGCATCGTCAATGTCACGCCTGATTCCTTCTCTGACGGTGGCCAACATGCCAACACTCGCTCAGCTTTGGCGCATTGCGAACAGCTGCTCAAAGAGGGCGCAAATATTTTGGATATTGGTGGTGAGTCCACCCGTCCTGGTGCACCTGCGGTGTCGCTGGAAGATGAGTTGGCGCGTGTTCTGCCCGTGGTGTGCGAAGCGGTTAAGTTGAATGTGCCTATCTCTGTCGATACCTACAAAGCTGGGGTGATGCAAGCGGTGTTGGATGCCGGTGCAGACATCATCAACGATGTGTGGGCTTTGCGTCAGACGGATGCGCAGCAAGTGTTAGCCGCGCATGCGAGTTGCGGTGTCTGCTTGATGCACATGCATGGTGAGCCACAAACCATGCAGACCTTGCCCATGCAAGGTTCTTCAATTCAGTCTGTTGTTGAATTTTTGAAAAGTCATGCGCAAGCATTGCAGGCGATGGGCGCGGCGCGCGAACGCATCGCACTCGACCCCGGCGTGGGCTTTGGCAAAACTGTGGCACAAAACTTTGAGTTGCTTGCACATCAAGACCAGTTGCTGGCCTTGGGTTATCCCTTGTTGGTGGGTTGGTCGCGCAAGTCTTCTATCGGTGCTGTTACAGGGTGTGAGGTGGACCAGCGAATGGTGCCCAGTGTCGCGGCTGCTGTATTGGCTGTTGAGCGCGGCGCACGTTTGGTGCGCGTGCATGATGTGGCTCAAACTGTGCAGGCATTAAAAGTCTGGCAGGCTGCTCAAGTTTGAGACAATGGCCTCAAACCGATAACAAACAAAAATAAATACCAAGGCAAAACAAGATGACACGCAAATATTTCGGCACAGACGGCATTCGTGGCACAGTGGGCCAAGCCCCCATCACCCCAGACTTTGTGCTACGTTTGGCCCATGCAGTGGGCCGTGTTTTGAAGAAAACCGAAGCGCATCCCTTCGTGTTGATTGGCAAAGATACCCGCATCTCTGGCTATATGTTGGAGTCCGCTTTAGAGTCTGGATTTAACTCAGCTGGCGTGAATGTTGTGTTGCTTGGACCATTGCCAACCCCTGGCGTGGCTTACCTCACTCGTGCGCAACGTGCAAGCTTGGGCGTAGTCATCAGTGCTAGTCACAACCCGTTTGCTGACAACGGCATCAAGTTTTTCAGTGCACAGGGCAACAAGCTTAGCGACGCTTGGGAACTGGCGGTGGAGTCCGTACTCGACGAAGCCCCCGTGTGGGTAGATTCAGCCAACCTTGGCAAGACCAAGCGTTTGGATGATGCTGCAGGCCGTTACATCGAGTTTTGCAAAAGTACCTTCTCGAATGACCTCACGCTCAAAGGTTTGAAGATCGTGGTCGATGCAGCACATGGCGCGGCGTATCACATCGCGCCCAAGGTGTTTCATGAGTTGGGTGCTGAGGTGATTGCCATTGGCTGCAGCCCCGACGGTTTGAATATCAACCACGAAGTGGGTGCCACGCACCCAGATGCCTTGGTGCGGGCTGTCAAAGCCAATCACGCTGACTACGGGATCGCGCTGGATGGCGATGCAGACCGTTTACAAATGGTGGATGCACAAGGTCGTTTGTACAACGGTGATGAGCTGTTGTACTTGATGGCGAACGACCGTATGGGCAATGACGAAGTCGTGCCCGGCGTGGTGGGCACCTTGATGACCAACATGGCGGTGGAGGTGGCCTTGAAAAAACGTGGTGTCCAGTTTGTGCGTGCCAAGGTGGGTGACCGCTACGTGCTGGAAGAACTCGCCAACCACAAATGGATTTTGGGTGGCGAAGGCTCAGGTCATTTGCTGGCCTTGGACAAACACACCACGGGCGATGGGTTGGTGAGTGCTTTGCAAATTTTGCAAACCTGCGTGCGCAGTGGCAAAGCCATGGCTGAGTTGCTCAAAGACGTGACCTTGTTTCCGCAAACCCTCATCAACGTGCGCCTGCGCCCAGGCCAAGACTGGCAATCGAATGTCCGGATGAAAGAAGAAGTTCAAAAGGTCGAAGCGGAGTTAAAAGACACAGGCCGTGTGCTGATTCGCGCCAGCGGCACTGAGCCCTTGTTACGCGTGATGGTCGAAGCGCGTGATGAAGCGCAGGCTAACGCTTGTGCTAGACGTATTGCCGACACTTTGTCGGCTTAACGTGGCGGTCAAACTGCCAATTGCATGGGTTTAGTTTGACGATAAGCCGCACGCCACAGCAACGGCAACAAAACGGCCGTGGTGATGTACAAAGCCAGGCTGCCGGTTTGCCAAAACGCAATAGGTGATTGAGGTGTGAACCATGTCAAGCCTGACATATCGAAGCCTGCACCATAAGCCACCATATAGCCGCCCGCCAAACCTAAGCCCCAGAGCAAGACCGTGTAGGTGATGAGTGGCAGCACCGTGACGCCATAGCAGCGCAAGGTGAACACGCAAAACACCTGCACTGCGTCGGCAACGTGATAAAGCATCAACCAGAGCAACAAGGTGGCAGCCAGTCCCGCCACTTCGGGTGACTGGGTATATAGCTGTGCAATGTCTTGGTGCTGCCAGCCAATCAGAGCAGCCAAACTCAAGCTTAGCAACAAGACCAAACTCAACCCGGTACGAAGCGATTGACGCGCACGATGAATTTGCCCCGCACCGATCCAATAACTCACGCGCGAGCTGCTGGCAATCGATAGCGATAAGGGAATCATGTAGAGAACAGCCGTCATGTTGGACGCGATCTGGTGGCTGGCTGTGGCCACCACGCCTAAGCGCGCAATGAACAAAGACATGAGGGTGAAGGAGGTGACTTCCACACCAATGGCCAAGCCGCTGGGCAGGCCCAAACGCACAAAGCGAAGTAGGGTAGCTGCATGTGGTTTCTCCATCTGTGCCCAAATACGATAGGGCTTGTAGAAGTCTTGCGTGCTTAGCAGCCAAAGCGCCAAGGAGATCATCATCAGTGTGACGGCCAATGTGGCCCACGCACAACCCGCTAAGCCGAGGGGTGGCAGCACATTGGGAATGCCTAGCACCAAGACGATGGAAAGCGGTACTTTCACGATCAATGCACCCACTTGCACCCATGTCACCAACTTAGGTTTTCCCAAGCTTTGATTGAGCGTGCTGTACATGCGAAAAAGCAATGAGGCGGGTAGGCCAAATGCCACGATCGTGAGATAGCCGCGCACGTCAGCCTGTAAATCAACCGGTACTTGCGTCCAATTCAGCAACAGGTCGGGGCACAGCAAGGCCCACATGCCCAAACTGGCGGTAATGGCGCACAGGTACAGAGCTTGTCGTACCGAGCGTCCCACCTCGGCGTGTCTTTGTGCACCATGCAACTCCGCCCAAACGGGCAGCAAGGCTTGCAGCATCCCCATGAGCGAGATGTGGATCGTGACATACGTGGCGGACGCCACAGCCAATGCAGCGAGGGCCGTGTCTGCAAAGTGGCCAGCGACCAGTGTGTCGGTGATGCTAAATGCCATCACGGCCAGTTGCCCGACCATCACGGTGCCGGCGTGCCGCATGATGGTGACGCGTTCGCTACTCATCACTGCATCAAGGGTGACGGCGGTGATACAAGGTTACGTTTTCCTTTTTATCGGCAGGACGATAAATGCTGCGCACGCGGGTCCATTCATTCAACCGAACCACTTGTGCCAACTCAGGACGTAAGTCGTTGTCAACGACGAGCCACGGGCAAGCGCGTTGCTGATCGGCGTTGGTCATCTCGACAGGTTTCACATCAAATCCGCCGTGGTAGTGAAAGGCGGTCATCTGGCTTGCATTCAAACCATAGCTGAGCAAGCAAACGCCCTGTGTTTTGTTTGCGTCTTGCCTGGCCATCACACCTTGAATTTGTTGAACCCAGGGTTTGTAGCTGAATGCGAAATCTAAAAGAGGCAGCCACAGGGTAAGCAGCAGAAGCCAGCACAAGGCTGCGCCGCCAGCCGGCAACACCAAACTTTTCCATAGGGCATGACGATTTTGGGCAGAGCGCCAACTCACCAGCCAGCCCCAAACTGCAGTGGCAGTCAATGCCACGAGGAATGCCAGCCAGCTAAAGCTAGGTTCAAAGCCTGGCGCTAAACGCGCTACATTTTTTGCAGGCGTCGCTGGCCAGCCTGTTTGCATCGCAATCCAAATGATCCAAATGATCAATGCTGAGCCTGAGAAAAACAGCAGCGTGAACCAGTCAATCAAAGCCGCCACATTGCGTCGCAGGGTAGGCAGCGCGAAGGCTGCCAGCGTTGCAAACGCGGGAAGTGCCAATAACAAAGTTCGGCTGGATGAGTGCGTCAACAGCGCGGTGCTGACAGTGAGCGCAGTGAACCACATGGGCAACACCAGGTGGCGACTCCAGTGCAGCGAGGCCCATTGACGGCGCCACCGCCAAAGCGTCCATAAAGTCAAGGGCCAAGCTGGCCAAGTGAACCAGACCAACAAACGCAACAAGCTGCGCCAGGCTTGCGGATCGTCATGCAATGGCAGTAAGCGCCAGTGCCAGATGTCCAAGACATAAGCCAATGCCGCGACAAACATGCCCACCAGCAAAAGCCAAAGCGCGTGTAAACGTGCAGTTTGTATCGATGTGCTTTGTCGATCTAGCAAACACAAAAGCCCACTTCCAGCAGCCATCAACACTGCAAAACTGGGTGCGCCACTGAGGCACAGCCCCAGCAGGCCGATGGTGACCGCCGTCAAGCTGTAGCGGGGGTGATAGGGCAGTGCCGCCACGCCGAAAAACACAAAGCTGACCAAGGCCAGTTGCATCAAGATAGGGCTGACTTCATGCGACAACAGTGCCAACCCTAGGCAAGCGATGAGGGCCAGTACCGCGCCATCCGCAATGGTACGTGCATAGTCTTTGGGCTTGGCTTCACCCCCGAATGCAAACGGAACGGGCTGCGCCTGTGGGCTCAACGCCAAGTAATACACGCCGTGCCAAGTGCTGGCCAGGGTGAGGGCGAGCAGCATCGCAAAAGGAATGCGCGCGGCCAGCCCTGCAGACATCCAAGGGGGTGCGATTTGAATAGCCCATGCACCTAACCAATAAGGTAGCAAGGCATCCAGCTCGGGTAAGTTTCCCCAGATGCTCGGAATCATCCAATCGCTAGAACCCTCCGCGAGTGCCAACATATAGCTGAAGGTGTTGAACTCATTGCCCTTCCAAGGTTCACGTCCGAACAATCCGGGCAAAACATAGGCGGCACAGAACAGCCAAAGAGCGACGCGCGGCAGACGCCGCACAGCACTTTGAGGAACGATGGCAGGGGTGGGTTGGGTCACATTTTTTAAATAAAAAAGGCAGCGCGGAGGGCCGGGCTGCCTTGTTTGAAGTGAGCGCTGGGCTTACTTGGCGATGGTCTTGCCGAACTTGTTGCGGAACCGCTCGACGCGGCCGCCCATGTTGTCGACAGATTTTTGTGTGCCTGTGTAGAAGGGGTGTGACTCGCTGGTGGTATCCAGCTTGTACAACGGCAAATCACGGCCGTCTTCCATCTTGATCATTTCTTTTGTGCTGGCGCATGAGCGCGTCACAAACTTGAAACCGTTAGACATGTCCATGAAACAGATTTCACGGTAGTTGGGGTGAATGCCTTCTTTCATCGCTTTTCCTTGAGCAGCTGCGGTAGCCACGCCGACCTATTTCGACACACTTTCCACAAAACGCATTATTATGCCATGGATCAAAGGTTTTTCAGCGTAGTACATCCAAGGCAAAGGTGAGGCTTAGCATACCCAGCAAGGTGGACAAGGTGACCAAGCCAGCCACAAACGACCCGTTGTATCCCATGCGAGTCGCGAGCACATAGCAATTAGAAGCCGTAGGCAGGGATGAAAAGGCCAGCAGCACCGTGGTTTGTATCCTGTCCAAACCAAATGCCAGTGCCAAGCCACAAGCCAACAAGGGTGTGATGAGGTGGCGAATGGTCAGCAGTGACAGAGCCAAAACCTTGGCTTTCATCAAATGTCCGAACTCCATGCCAGCGCCCGCAGCCAGCAAGCCCAAAGCCAGCGAAGCAGAGCCAATGCGTTGCAAGGTGGGCTCAGTCCAGCTGGGAATTTGCAAGCCCGCCACATTCGCCAATAAACCTGATGTAGTGGCCAAGATGAGAGGGTTGCGAATCAGTTCACGTCCAAAGTGACTTTGGGCATGTTTGGCCATCGGCCAAACTGCCGCCACATTGAACATAGGCACGCACACGCCAATGAGCACCGCAATCAAAAGCAAACCCTGCGGGCCGGCGATTCGCTCGGCCAAGGCCAAAGCAATGAAAGAGTTGAAGCGAAACCCTACCTGAGCGCTGGCCGCGTGCATTCGCGGGTCTATGTGCGCGCGCAAAAACGGAAGTTTTGGCAGCGCATACGACAGCGCAATGCTGCTGAATCCCAAGACCAACCCCGCCATTATGAGGTGCGAAGCCGCCACCAAATCCAAAGGCGTGCGAACGATGGAATAAAACAGCAGAACAGGGAATAAAAAGTAATACACCAAACGTTCCACTGGCTCCCACACACTGCGGTTGAGGGAGGTGTACCTGCAGACCAAGTAGCCGCACAGGATGAGTGAGAAGTCGGGGAAGAGGAGTTGAGCGTAATTCACCCGCAGAGAATAACCGCAGTTGAGGGTTTAACCGCGTCTCAAACGTTTACGATTGACGCTCGCATGACACACCCCACGCCTTTTAAAGCCGCAGCAACCGATGCCAACATCGACATCTTCATTGATGCGCTGTGGCTGGAGCACGGCTTAGCGCCCAACAGTTTGGCCGCCTATCGGCGTGACTTGAATTTACTGTCTGCATGGCTCAATGCCCAAGGCACGCACTTGTTGGCAGCGCAAGAGTCAGACTTGCAGCAGTACTTTGCGCATCGCCATGCCGAGACCAAAGCCACCAGCGCCAACCGTCGTTTGACTGTGTTCAAGCGCTTTTACCGTTGGGCCTTGCGCGAGCGCATTTTGGTGGCTGACCCTACGTTAAAGCTGCTTACCGCCAAGCAGCCTGTGCGTGCGCCCAAAAGTTTGACTGAGGCGCAGGTGGAGAGTTTGCTCAATGCGCCCGATGTGTCCACGGACCTCGGCATGCGCGACCGCGCCATGCTGGAGCTGATTTACGCCAGTGGGCTGCGCGTAAGCGAATTGGTGGACCTCAAAACCTTGCATGTGAGCTTGAACGACGGCGTGCTGCGCATCATGGGCAAGGGCAGCAAAGAGCGCTTGGTGCCATTTGGCGAGGTCGCCCGTGATTGGTTACAGCGGTATTTGAGCGAGGCGCGTCCGCTGCTCTTAGCAGGCCACCAAACCGAGGCTTTGTTTATCACGGTGCGCGGCAAAAATGCGGGTGAGGCTATGACGCGTGCCATGTTTTGGCAGCTCATCAAACGCTATGCCTTGCAAGCACAAATCCATGTCCCGATTTCGCCGCACACATTGCGCCATGCCTTTGCCACGCATTTGTTGAATCACGGAGCCGACTTGCGTGCGGTGCAAATGTTGCTGGGCCATGCCGATATTTCCACCACCACCATCTACACGCACATCGCGCGTGAACGCCTGAAGAGCCTGCATGGGCAGCACCACCCACGTGGTTGAACGGTCCCCCGCGTGGGTCAAGCACCAACCAGGTGACTGAGGCGGCTATCAAGCGCCGCGCAAATAGCTCAGCTCAGTGTCGGTAAAACCTGCGCGTTTGCGGGCTTCCTCGTTAAAAGGCGGTCGCAGCTTAGGCGCTTCGTAGCGCTGCACCAACTCGCCATAGAGTGACACGGGGTCGAGTCCCCGTTGATCGCTTAACCAGCGGTACCAGTGATTGCCTATGGCCACGTGACCGACCTCATCGCTCAGGATGATGTCCAGCAACTCAACCGCTTCCAGGGCTGCTGGTGTGGCAGCTTTGCGCAGCTTGGTTTGAATCAAGGGCGTGGCGTCTAGGCCGCGCGCTTCCAGGGTGCGGGGCACAAGTGCCATGCGGGCCAGCACGTCGTTGGCTGTTTTTTGGCACATATGCCACAAACCATCGTGGGCATCAAAGTCTCCATAGGCATAGCCCATGCTTTTGAGATGCGTGTGCAGCATCTCAAAGTGTTGCGATTCTTCATAGGCTACGCGCAGCCAGTCTGTGTAATAGGCTGACGGCATGTTGGGGAAGCGCCAAACGGCATCCAAAGCAAGGTTGATGGCGTTGAACTCGATGTGGCACACCGCGTGCATCAGCGCAGCCAAGCCTTCTGGCGTGAAAGGCGTGCGCGTGGGCACATCCTTGGCAGGAATCAAACGTGGCAGGTTTGGGCGGCCGGGTAGCGTCAAGTGAGGGCTAGGGCTGATCTCCTCGTTGGTGTCAAAGGCCACATGGCTTTGCTGCGCCCACAGCGACTGCACCGCTTGAAATTTTTCATCAGGGTGGCAAATGCACAAGGCGTTGAGGGCTAAAGGGCGAAGGCTCATCTCTACAATTGTAGAAAACCAAACCACCGTAGGAGACTTTCATGGCTATTTATCAACTCGATGCGCTCACGCCTCAGATGGCCGACTCGGCTTGGGTGGCAGATAACGCCCAAGTGATGGGCGATGTTCGCATGGCCGCTGACAGCAGCGTGTGGTTCAGCAGCGTGGTGCGGGGCGACTCGGCCACCATCCACATTGGTGAAGGTACGAACATCCAAGACGGCAGTGTGTTGCACGCCGATGTGGGCATGCCCCTCACCATTGGCAATCGTGTCACAGTGGGCCACATGGTTCAGTTGCATGGCTGCACGGTGGGCGACGAGTCACTGATTGGCATTGGTGCCATCGTGCTCAACGGCGCGAAGATTGGTAAAAACTGTTTGGTGGGCGCGGGCTCGCTGGTGACCGAGGGTAAAGAGTTTCCGGATGGCTCCATGATTTTGGGTAGTCCGGCCAAGTTGGTGCGTCAGCTGACGCCAGAGCAAATAGAGGGGTTGCGCCGCAGCGCGCAACATTACGTGAATAACAAAAACCGTTTCAAAGCGGGTTTAAAGAAGTTGGCTTGATGTCTCAGTTGCATAAATTTTTGTTCGATTGTTTGCCTGTGCGTGGCATGTTGGTGCAGCTCACCGATGTGTGGCAAGAGGTGCTCAAGCGCCGTGCGGCCAATGTGGAAACCGGACCCTATGCCGAGCCCGTGCGCCAATTGTTGGGTGAGATGACGGCCGCTGCCGTGTTGATGCAATCGAACATCAAATTCAATGGAGCTTTGGTGATGCAAATTTTTGGCGATGGCCCACTGAAGTTGGCAGTGGTTGAAGTCAATCCAAATTTAAGCTTGCGCGCCACAGCAAAGGTGGTCGGTGATTTGGGCGACGCCAGAACCTTGCCAGATATGGTCAACGTCAACAACGAGGGCAAATGTGCCATCACCTTGGACCCGCTCAACAAAATGCCCGGTCAGCAGGCGTATCAAGGTGTGGTGCCTTTGTTTGACGACCAACGCAACAAGCTCGACAAGTTCAGTGACGTGCTGCAGCATTACATGCTGCAAAGCGAGCAGCTTGACACCACCTTGGTTCTGGCTGCAAACGACACCACAGCCGCTGGCTTGTTGATTCAGCGCTTACCCATCAAAGGAGAAGGCAATCTGGCAGCCAAAGCGACGATGGAAGACGAAGATGAAATTGGCCGCAACGAAGACTACAACCGCATCTCCATCTTGGCCTCTAGCCTGACCACCGATGAGTTGCTGAACTTAGATGTTGATACCATTTTGCGCCGCTTGTTTTGGGAAGAAAAACTGGTGCGCTTTGGGCCACTCACCCCCAGCTTTGCTTGCTCGTGCAGCCGCGAGCGTGTGAGCAACATGATCCGCAGCTTGGGCACTGAAGAGGTGGAAAGTATCTTGACCGAGCGCGGCGATGTGGAGGTTGGCTGCGATTTTTGTGGCGAGCAATACCGCTATGACGCGGTGGATGCCGCACAAATTTTCACTGGCACACCAACACCCCCGCCAGCACCCTCGTCGTTGCAATAAAGAATCTCAGCCTTTGACGAGGCTGGTGAACAAGCGGTGTTCACAGTCACCGTCGCCGCAGGTTTCACAGGGGCCGCTCCAGCGTGTGGGAGGCTCTGGGCGTTCTAGCTGCTTGGCCCAGTCTGGCGCTTTGCGGCCAATGCAAAACAAAGCGTTTTCTATGCGTTGCTCGCCCGTGCCGTACACCACTTGGTAAGGCAGGCCAGCCAGGCTCAACATGTGTCGTACTGCTGCATCGACAGGTTCACGCACGTGCGGGCCATCGCGCTGCAAGCCGTCACTCACCCAAGGTAAATCAAGGCCAGTGATCAAGGTGATGTCGTACACCGATTGATGCTCGATTGCCAAAGCATCCAAGCTGTCGTCGTTGAACAGCATTTGGCTATACACAGCAGTCATCAGTGGCGTGGTGTCTGCAATCAACACCGCATCAGATGGCGCTGCATGCACCCGTGCAATTTGTGTCTCGATGATGTGCAACTGTTCATCTTGGCGAGGTGTGCGTTGATGGGTGTCGCACCATTCGCGCAGGTATTCGTCCACGCGGTAAACAGCCAAACCCGATTGCTGCAAGCGCGCACTCAGGGCCAAAGCCAGTTCCGACTTGCCTGTGCTTTCTGCGCCGAGCAGGGCGATTTTCATTCCGCTTCCACTCGTGCGTGCTTAGCCCATGTGCGCCAACCTACCGCACTGAGCGCAATGAACGCGAGGTATAGCAGGGTGGTGAGCCACAGGCCTTTCCATGCAAAAAGCCCAGCCGCCACGATGTTGACACTCATCCAAACGATCCAATTTTCAAGGCGTTTGTGGGCTAACAAATATTGGCCGATCAAGCTGAAAGCCGTAACGAAGGCATCCCACCAAGGCACATCGGTGTCGGTGAAGTTCAGCAGCACACTGCCCGTGGCAAGCCACAGCACGGTCCCGCTCACAGCTAACTTTAGCCTCTTGTGTGAGGGCATGCGCGTGACGGGTAAAGGGCAACCCTCTACGCCACGCAGCCACACCGACCAGCCCCACAGGGCCAAAACAACGAACAGCACCTGCAAGAGGGCCCCGCTATACAGGCGTTGGCTCCAAAACAAAAAGAAATACAGCACCGAGCTGATGGCAGCCAGTGGCCAGCCCCAATGCAACTCGACGATGTTGCACACAATCATCGCGAAGGCCAGCAGCACGGCGATGAGTTCAAGCCAGGAAGTGTCGAGGCCCCAGAGGGTGAATGCGGTCGAGAAAAGGAGTTCGGTCACTTCGCGATTTGCACGAAGACTTCGTTCGGCTTGACCATGCCGATTTCAGAGCGGGCACGCTCTTCGACCATTTCCAGACCGTCTTTGAGGTCATGGAGTTCTGCGCTGAGGCGGTCGTTGGCCAACTGCGCGGCAGCGTTTTGCTGCTTTTGATCGTTCAGGGTCTGACGTAGGCGCATCACGTCTGGGATGCTGCCGCGACCAAACCACAGCTGGCCCTGCAGCACAAGCAGCAGGGCAATCAGCACGAGGTGGAGTGGACGCAGCATCACGCGTGATTAACGCAAGTTGTAGAAGGCAGAACGGCCTGGGTACACCGCCACATCGCCCAAGTCTTCTTCGATGCGCAAGAGTTGGTTGTACTTGGCCATGCGGTCAGAGCGGCTCATCGAACCTGTTTTGATTTGACCGGCGTTCAAGCCCACAGCGATGTCGGCAATGGTGCTGTCTTCTGTTTCGCCAGAGCGGTGGCTGATCACGGCGGTATAGCCTGCGCGCTTGGCCATTTCGATGGCTTCAAATGTTTCGGTCAAGGTGCCGATTTGGTTGATCTTGATGAGGATCGAGTTGGCGATGCCTTTGTCGATGCCTTCTTTGAAGATCTTGGTGTTGGTCACGAACAAGTCGTCGCCCACGATTTGCACTTTCTTGGCCAAGCGATCGGTCAACACTTTCCAGCCGTCCCAATCGTTTTCGGCCATGCCGTCTTCGATGCTGATGATGGGGTACTTGTCACACCAAGTGGCGAGCATGTCGGTCCATTGTTGGGCCGTCAATTGCAAGCCTTCCCCAGACAGGTGGTACTTGCCGTCTTTGTAGAACTCGCTGGCCGCGCAGTCCAAACCAATGGCGATTTGTTCACCGGCGTTGTAGCCTGCGGCAGCAATCGCATCCAAGATCATTTGGATGGCGGCTTCGTGGCTGGTGACGTTAGGGGCAAAGCCACCTTCGTCGCCCACGGCAATGCTCATGCCTTTGTCGTGGATGATTTTCTTCAAGGCGTGGAAGACTTCAGCGCCCCAGCGCACGGCTTCACGGAAGGTGGGTGCACCGACAGGGATGATCATGAACTCTTGCAAGTCCAGGTTGTTGTTGGCGTGTGCCCCGCCGTTGATGACGTTCATCATGGGCACAGGCAATTGGTTGGCGTGCATGCCACCAAAGTAACGGTACAGGGGCAAGCCAGACTCTTCAGCCGCAGCTCGTGCCACAGCCATGGATACAGCCAACATGGCGTTGGCGCCCAAGCGGCTCTTGTTGTCTGTGCCGTCGAGGTCGATCAAGGTTTTGTCAAGGAAGGCTTGCTCGGAAGCGTCCAAACCCAGAATAGCTTCAGAGATTTCGGTGTTGATGTGCTCTACCGCTTTCAACACGCCTTTGCCGAGGTAGCGGTTTTTGTCGCCGTCACGCAGCTCAATCGCTTCTCGGCTGCCGGTGGATGCGCCTGATGGCACGGCGGCGCGACCCATGGTGCCGGATTCCAACAACACATCACATTCCACGGTGGGGTTGCCGCGGCTGTCCAAAATTTCGCGGGCAACGATGTCGACGATAGCGCTCATGGGTGTTTTCCTATTTCAAGTTTTAAAAAGGGTTGAAGTCTGTTTGCGAGGCACTCAGGCTTCAAAGTTATTTTCTAAGAAGGGGTGTTTTTTGGTCACGGCATCGAGCTCGACCAAAGTTTCTAACAAGGCTTTCATTTTGCCCAAGGGCACGGCGTTCGGTCCATCTGACCAAGCGTCTGAGGGGTGAGGATGGGTTTCCATGAACAAGCCAGCCACACCAGCGGCCACGCCAGCGCGTGCCAACACGGGCACCATCTCGCGGGCACCGCCACTGACCGTGCCTTGGCCGCCGGGCTTTTGCACAGAGTGGGTCACGTCAAACACCACAGGTGCGCCAGACTTGCGCATCTCGGCCAAGCTCGTCATGTCGGCTACAAGGTTGTTGTAGCCAAAGCTCACGCCGCGTTCGCAGGCCAAGAAGTTGTCTTCAGGCAGACCAGCGTCGCGGGCAGCGTCGCGGGCTTTGTCGATCACGTTTCTCATGTCCCAAGGCGCCAAAAACTGGCCCTTTTTGATGTTCACGGGCTTGCCCGATTGCGCCACGGCACGGATGAAATCGGTTTGGCGGCACAAGAAGGCGGGCGTTTGCAACACATCCACCACGCTGGCCACGGTTTTGACTTGCGATTCGTCATGTACATCGGTGAGGATGGGCAGGTGCAATTGGCGGCGCACTTCGTCAAGGATTTTCAAGCCGGCATCCATGCCCACACCACGCTTGGTGTTGCCCGACGAACGGTTGGCTTTGTCGAATGAGCCTTTGTAGATCAAAGAAATACCTAAGCCTGAGCAGATTTCTTTGAGCTGACCTGCCACGTCGATGGACATTTCTAAGCCTTCGATCGAGCAGGTGCCTGCGATCAAAAAGAAGCGTTGGTTTAAGCCAACGTCAAATCCGCAAAGTTTCATGTATGTCCTGTCGTGTGAAAGTTAGGCTTTTGACAAGGCTTGGCGGTCCAGCGCTGCTTTGACAAAAGCGTTGAACAGTGGGTGGCCATCCCATGGCGTCGATTTGAACTCGGGGTGGAACTGCACGCCCATATACCAAGGATGCACGTTTTGTGGCAGCTCGATGATCTCGGTCAGCTGCTCACGCTGTGTTAGCGCTGAAATCAAGAGGCCCGCTTTGCGTAAAGCGTCCAAGTAGTTGACGTTGGCTTCGTAGCGGTGGCGGTGACGCTCCGTGACCACGTCTCCGTATATTTTGTGGGCCAAAGTGCCGGGGGCCACGTCTGAGCTTTGTGCACCCAAGCGCATGGTACCGCCGAGGTTGGAGTCGGCTGAACGAGTTTGGATGCTGCCGTCTGCGTCTTTCCACTCGTTGATGAGAGCGATAACGGGGTTAGGGCCGTCAGGCACAAACTCGGTGCTGTTGGCGTCTGTGAGGCCCGCCATGTGACGTGCGTACTCGATGGTTGCCACTTGCATGCCCAAGCAGATACCGAGATAGGGCACTTTGTGCTCACGGGCAAATTGGGCGGAAGAAATCTTGCCTTCCACGCCGCGAATGCCAAAACCGCCGGGCACAAGAATAGCGTCGAACTTGCCGAGTTCTTTGACGTTCTCGGGTGTGATGTTTTCCGAGTCGACATACTCAATCTTCACACGGGCATGGTTTTTCATGCCAGCATGGCGCAAGGCCTCGTTAAGCGATTTGTAGCTGTCTGACAGGTCGACGTACTTGCCCACCATGGCAATGGTGACCTCTTCTTTGGGGTTGGCCACTTCGTGGACCAAGTCGTCCCAACGTTGCAAGTTGGCCGGTTTGGCGTTGATGCGCAGTTTGTCGCATACCAAGTTGTCCAGCCCTTGCTCGTGCAACATGCGTGGCACTTTGTAGATGGTGTCTACGTCCCACATCGAGATCACACCCGACTCAGCCACGTTCGAGAACAAGCTGATTTTTTGGCGCTCTTCTTCAGGAATCGGACGGTCCGCACGGCAGACCAGCGCATCGGCTTGGATACCAATTTCCCGCAGCTTTTGGGCCGTGTGTTGTGTGGGCTTGGTTTTGAGCTCTCCCGCGGCAGCAATCCAAGGCACGTAGCTCAGATGCACAAATGCCGTGTTGTTGGGCCCCAACTTCAAATTCATTTGGCGCGCGGCCTCAAGGAAGGGCAGGGATTCAATGTCGCCTACCGTGCCGCCGATTTCAACGATGGCCACATCCACTGCCTCAGGCGTGCCATAAGCCGCGCCGCGCTTGACGAATTCTTGAATTTCATTGGTGATGTGTGGGATGACCTGCACCGTTTTGCCCAGGTAGTCGCCGCGACGTTCTTTGTCGAGCACGCTTTGGTAAATCTGACCCGTGGTGAAGTTGTTGGCTTTTTTCATGCGCGTCGTGATGAAGCGCTCGTAATGGCCTAGGTCGAGGTCGGTTTCTGCGCCGTCTTCGGTGACGAAAACCTCGCCGTGCTGCAGGGGAGACATGGTTCCGGGGTCTACGTTGATATAGGGGTCCAGCTTGATCAGGGTGACTTTGAGGCCGCGTGACTCAAGCAGTGCGGCGAGTGAGGCGGCTGCAATTCCCTTACCAAGGGAAGAGATAACGCCGCCGGTGACGAATACAAATTGGGTCATGCCAGATCGAGAGGTCAATCTCTCGGTAGGTGGAAATACCAATTATAGGCGCTCTGCTACATTGCGACCCATGTCTGATCTGTCAAATAAACACATTGTTTTGGGTTTGAGTGGTGGCATAGCTTGCTACAAAGCGGCGGAGCTGTGCCGTGCCTTGGTCAAAGCAGGGGCCACGGTTCAGGTGGTGATGACCGAGGCTGCAGGGCAGTTCATGACGCCCGTGACTATGCAAGCGTTGTCGAACCGCACAGTCTATACCTCGCAATGGGATGCGCGAGAACTCAACAACATGGCGCACATCAATTTGAGCCGCGAGGCCCATGCCATTGTGGTGGCTCCCGCCAGTGCTGACTTCATGGCCAAACTGCTGCACGGACGTGCGGATGATTTGCTCAGCCTCATGTGCTTGGCCCGCCCCATCGAACGCGTGCCGTTGATTGTGGCCCCTGCCATGAACCGAGAAATGTGGACTCACCCCGCGACGCAGCGCAACATGGCTCAGCTCAAGGCGGATGGTGTGCATGTGCTGGATGTGGGTCAAGGCGAACAAGCCTGCGGCGAAACAGGCGATGGCCGCATGCTGGAGCCTGAGGAGATTTTGGAAGACCTGGTTGCTTTATTTCAGCCCAAGGTCTTAGCCGGACAGCATGTGCTGGTCACAGCGGGGCCCACCTATGAAGCGATGGACCCAGTGCGCGGCATCACCAATTTGTCCAGCGGCAAGATGGGCTTTGCAATTGCCCGCGCAGCCCGCGAGGCGGGCGCAGCAGTGACCTTGGTGGCAGGCCCCGTGCTTCTGCCCACTCCGCGTGGTGTGCATCGCGTGGATGTGCGTTCGGCCTTGGACATGCAAATGGCTGTGGCACAGAATGTGGACGCTGCCTCTGTGTTTGTGGCCACGGCTGCGGTGGCCGATTGGCGCGTGGCCGATGTAGCGGGGCAAAAGATCAAAAAAGACGATTCAGGTCAGTTACCGCAGCTCGCCTTTGTAGAGAACCCAGACATCTTGGCTGAAGTGTCTCAATCGCCCCGCGCCCAGAGCGGCGCTTTATATTGCGTAGGTTTTGCGGCGGAGAGTCATGATTTGCTCAACCATGCCACCGCCAAACGCGCGCGCAAAGGCGTGCCGTTGTTGGTGGGGAATATCGGTCCTGCGACGTTTGGGTTGGATGACAACGCCTTGTTGTTGGTCGATGAACAAGGCAGTCAAGCCTTGGAGCATGCCAGCAAGCTCACATTGGCGCGGCAGTTGGTGGCTGAGATTGCGCGACGTTTGAAGGCTTCCTAAATTCGTTAGCCTGTCCTAACCTTCCGTGAGCTGCCAAGCTCCACATTCGAATTTCCAATATCCATTTTTTCATCAGACCTAACCATGAAACTCGACGTCAAAATTCTTGATTCCCGCATGGCCGACCATCTGCCGCACTACGCCACGCCCGGCAGCGCTGGTTTGGATTTGCGTGCTTGCTTGGATGCGCCCATCATCTTGGAGCCCAACGCATGGCAGCTCGTGCCCACGGGCATCGCCATTCACTTGGCTGATCCAGCCTATGCCGCGCTGATCTTGCCGCGCTCGGGTTTGGGCCACAAACACGGCATCGTGTTGGGCAACCTGGTGGGTTTGATTGACAGCGACTACCAAGGCCAGCTAATGGTCAGCGCTTGGAACCGCAGTGATGTGGCTTTCACGCTGGAACCCATGGAGCGCTTGGCTCAGCTGGTCATCGTGCCTGTGGTGCAAGCGCAGTTCAATGTGGTGAATGAGTTTGCTGCTCCCACCGAGCGCGGTGAGGGCGGATACGGCTCGACCGGTAAAAAGTAAATCAGTGCAACAAATCGCTGCCGGGTGCTTGCGCTTCAATCTTGAAAAAGCCCGTGCCCAACGTGCCACGTTCTTGCTCGTCTTGCGTGGCTTCGCGCACCGACTGCACAT
>CAJBHE010000220.1 GCA_903952885.1 uncultured Burkholderiales bacterium | reverse complement strand
CGGCCACTTCAATCAGACGCTCACCCGGTGTTAAGTGCGGCTCGCTCGGCTTGTAGACGGGCGTTCTATTGAGCACCACGTCTTCCACACGCTCGCGCAGCGTGGGCTCGAGGTCGTCATACACGCCCATCATGCCGGCGTTGACGATGCCCATGTCCATGCCGGCTTTGATGGCGTGATACAAAAACACGGTGTGAATGGCTTCGCGCACCGGGTCGTTGCCGCGGAATGAAAAGCTCACGTTGGACACGCCGCCGCTCACTTTTGCGCCGGGCAGGTTGTGTTTGATCCAGCGCGTGGCGTTGATGAAGTCCACCGCGTAGTTGTCGTGCTCTTCGATGCCGGTGGCGATCGCAAAAATGTTCGGGTCAAAGATGATGTCTTCCGGCGGAAAGCCGACTTCGTCCACCAGCACGCGGTAAGCGCGTTCGCAAATTTCTATCTTGCGCGCATATGTGTCGGCCTGGCCTTTTTCGTCGAACGCCATCACCACCGCCGCAGCGCCATAGCGCTTGACCAAGATGGCCTGACGCTTGAACTCGTCCACGCCTTCTTTCATGCTGATGGAGTTGACGATACCTTTGCCTTGGATGCAGCGCAGGCCCGCTTCGATGACCGACCATTTCGATGAATCCACCATCACTGGGACGCGCGCAATGTCGGGTTCGCCCGCCATCAAGTTCAAGAAGCGCACCATCGCAACTTGGCTGTCCAACATGGCTTCGTCCATGTTGACGTCAATCACCTGCGCGCCGTTTTCTACCTGCTGACGCGCCACAGCCAAAGCTTGCTCGTACTCGCCATTCAAAATCATGCGCGCAAAAGCTTTAGAGCCCGTGACGTTGGTGCGCTCGCCAACGTTGACAAACAGCGAACCAGTGCCAATGGAGACGGGCTCAAGACCCGACAACTTCATGGGGGGAACGGCAGTGGAATTCATGGGGGTACTCACCTGATGGCTGACAAAACAGGTGAGCGTCGTTGCAAAAGAATCGCCTCAAGCCTGACTTCACGCGCGAGTCCAGAAAGGACGGGTGAAGCTGCAACGCTCCTTGAGGTGTTGATTATTTTAACTAGGTCTCGGTCACGCCCGGGACACGCCCACACATTGGTGCAAAGCATGCGCCGCCGCCAAGGTCACGCCATCAGCGCCCACTGGCCCCACCACCTGCAAGCCCACGGGCATGCCGTTGGGCGCAAAGCCGGCAGGGATGTTGACCGTGGGCGTGTGCAACACCGTCCAAATGCGGCAAAACACGGGGTCACCTGTGTTGTCTAGCCCCGCTGGGGCTGCGCCAGGTGCGCTGGGGGTGAGGAGCACATCGACGTCTTGAAACACCTCGGCCAACTGCGCGCGACAGCGCGCCACCAGCGCATGGGCTTGGTCGTATTGCTCAACCGTCACAGCCAAACCTGCCTGCATGATGCCCTGCAAACGCGGGCTGAGTTGCGCCCAATGGTTCAAGCGTTCAAACGCAAAAGACTGCGCTTGATCTGCCAGCTGAATGTAGGTTTGCGCTTGCGCCAGCTGCTGGTAATCCATAGGCAACTGCACGTCACGCAGCACCATGCCTGCATTGGCCCGAATGACATCGGCCGCATTTTGCATGGCGGCCTGCGTTTCGGGTAACGCCTGCTCCCACTCGTAGGTGTGACACAAGCCCACGCGCAAAGGGCGCGAGAGGTGCTCGGCCATGGGGCGCACCAGCCAAGACGAGCGGCCAGTAAGTGCAGCCGCAAACAAAGCCGCGTCGGGCACATCGCGGGCAATCGCGCCCAAGGTGTCCAAGGTGTCGGACAAGGGCTTGGCGCCTGCCCGGTTGATGCCGCCAAAGCTGGGCTTGAAGGCCACCACACCGCAGTAAGACGCAGGCCGCGACAGCGAGCCCGCCGTTTGTGAGCCCAGCGCCAGCGGCACCATGCCATCGGCCACCGCAGCGGCTGAGCCCGAAGACGAGCCACCCGGCGTGTGTGCGAGATTGCATGGGTTGCGGGTTTGGTTGGGCTGGAAGGTGGCGAACTCGGTGGTCACGGTTTTGCCCATCACCACCGCACCTGCTGCGCGAGCAAACGCCACACAGGTGGCATCGTTCGCGGGTTGGTGGCCGGCATACACGGGTGAGCCATACGCGGTGGGCATGTCGAAGGTGGCGATGAGGTCTTTCACGCCGATGGGCAAGCCATGCAGCAAACCTTGGTGCGCGCCTTGGTCCAAAGCTTTGGCCCTGGCCACGGCGGCATCACGCGCCACATGCGTCCAGGCTTGCACCTCTGGCTCACGGGCGTCGATGCGTTCTAGACAATCGCGCACCAAGTCTTCGGCACGCAACGTGCGTTGGGCCAGTTGTTGGGCAGCCTCGCAGGCGCTGAGGGGGGGCTTGTGCATGGGGTGAGTCTCCGTTTGAAAGAAAACAAAACCCCATTCTGCTATGGCTGGCACTCAGCCGCAGTCATGTGCGTTTACGCTGCTTCGCGGTAAAAAGGCCCCGCGCTCAGGGCGCGCACTTTTTGATCCGCCACCGCGTTGCCAATGGCTGCGATGTGCTCGGGCGTGGTGCCGCAGCAGCCGCCCACGATGTTGACCAAGCCTTCAGCCGCAAATTCGTGCAACAAACGGCTGGTCACGTCGGGCGTTTCGTCAAAGCCGGTGTCGCTCATGGGGTTAGGCAAACCCGCATTGGGGTAGCAGCTGATGAAGGTGTCGCCCGCAACCTTGTTGAGCTCTTGGATGTAGGGGCGCATCAGTGTCGCACCCAAAGCGCAGTTCAGGCCAATGGCCAAAGGCTGCGCGTGGCGCACGCTGTGCCAAAACGCCGTCACGGTTTGGCCGCTCAAGATGCGGCCCGAAGCGTCGGTCACCGTGCCGCTGATGATGAGGGGCAAGCGCTCGCCCGAGGCTTCAAAGAATTCTTCAATCGCAAACAAGGCAGCTTTGGCGTTGAGCGTGTCAAAAATGGTTTCGACCAGCAGCACATCTGAGCCGCCTTCGACCAAGGATTTGACTTGGTCGTAATAGGCGGCGCGCAGTTCTTCAAAGTTCACATTGCGTGCGCCTGCATCGTTCACATCGGGGCTGATGCTGGCGGTTTTGGGTGTAGGGCCGACCGCACCCGCCACAAAGCGCGGCTTGTCAGGCGTGCTGTATTTGTCGCAGGCGGCGCGAGCGATGCGAGCCGAGGCCAAGTTCATCTCGTAGGCCAAGTCGGCCATGTCGTAGTCGGCTTGGGCGATGGTGGTTGCGCCAAAAGTGTTGGTCTCAATCAGGTCAGCGCCAGCCGCGAGGTAGCTTTCGTGGATGTCACGAATGACGTCGGGGCGGGTGAGGCTGAGCAACTCGTTGTTGCCCTTCACATCTTTGTGAAAGTCTTTGAAGCGCTCGCCCCTGTATTGCTCTTCGTTCAGCTTAAAACGCTGAATCATGGTGCCCATCGCGCCGTCAAGGATGGCGATGCGGTGTTGCAGGATATCGGGCAGCGCTTGGGCGCGGGTGTAGGCTGGAGCGTTCATGCCACGATTGTAGAAGTGAGGTGAAACAAATGTGCCGCGTGGTTAGGGGGCAGGCGAGATCAATTCAAACGACAGTGCCGCACCTGGCTGCACCGTGACTTTGACTGCTCGTACATCTGTTTCACCCGGCACGATCAATCGTGTGACGTTGGTCAGTGGTTGGCGATTCAGCATGAACGGCTGGTCCAGCTTGAAGCGGTGGCTGTCGCCATGCACGATCAACACAGGCTTGCCCCATCGCTGCGCCAAGGGCAACAAAGTTTCACCCACGCTTTTGCGAAAGCCCGACCACCCCGGGAAATCTTCCCACATATTTTTGGATTCAAACACATCGGCTTGGAAAGCAAACACGATCAAGCTCGGGTTTTGCGCAACCGCATCTGCAAAGGCAGACTCAATCCATGCCACGTTGGCGGCATTGCGTTCATGAAACTCTTTGCTCGCGGCCGCGTCGCGCGCCTCTAAATTGTTGTTACTGCCCACGATGTGCACAGTGTTGAATTGCACACCTTGGTGCTGCCAGCGCAGGTTTTCCAAGTAGGTGGCGAAGGCTGGCATGCGCTCGGCTTGGTTTTGCACACGGATGGGCAGGCTGCCCAGCGATTGACCCGGTTTAAAAAAGCCCTTGCGCAGAGCTGCCAAGCGCTCCAGCGGGTCATACGCGCCGTTATTGGTGCGGTGGCAATCGGTCCACTCGTTATCGCCCGGCGTGTACACCACCGCGCCTTTGAAGCGCTGAAAGTGTTCGCGCTGGTTGGCAAACTCTTCATCACTGCACAGGGTGGAGCCCGATTTGAAATCGCCAACATGGATAGAAAAAGCAGGTGCAACTTGGTTGATGCGGTCGATCAAGGCACGGTAAGGACCATAGGCTTTTTCGGGCGAGCCATAAGGCAAGTCGCCCAAGGCCACAAACGAAAACCCCTGCTGCGCGCATGCAGCTGACATCGATAAAACAAGGCTAAAAGCCAAACAAGCGCGAAGCAGGGTGGTTTTCATCATGGGCGTCGGTCCAAGCGTTGAAGTTGAGTTGCGTGATTTTGAAGGGCAATTGTGACCGTTCTCGCGCATCGCGCAGTGGATGCACAAGACGTGAAAGCGGCACACACATGGCGCTAAATCCAATGGGGGACAATGCTTTCTCTTTGTATGTCACAGGTTTCTGTTTTGCCCTCTCCGTTGAGCATCTTGCGCGAGGTTTTTGGTTATAACGCGTTTCGCGGCCCGCAAGAGGCCATCGTCAACCACGTCTGCGACGGTGGCGATGCGCTGGTGCTCATGCCCACGGGCGGCGGCAAATCGCTGTGTTACCAAATCCCCGCCATTGCACGCCAACGCGTCGGGCACGGCATAACCATCGTCGTGTCGCCACTCATTGCGCTCATGCACGACCAAGTGGGTGCGCTGCATGAGGCAGGCGTTGAGGCCGCATTTTTAAATTCCAGCCTCAGCGGTGAAGAAGCCAACGCGGTGGAGCAACGCTTGCGCCGTCGCGACATCACCCTGCTGTACGCCGCGCCCGAGCGCATCACCACGCCGCGTTTTTTGGCGCAGCTGGATGCCCTGCACGAACAAGGCGAACTCAGCCTGTTTGCCATTGACGAAGCGCACTGCGTGAGCCAATGGGGCCACGACTTTCGCCCTGAATACCGTGCGCTGACCGTGCTGCACGAGCGCTACGCCGGCGTGCCGCGCATGGCGCTCACCGCCACCGCCGACGCGCTGACGCGCGCCGACATCGTCGAGCGCTTGCAGCTGCAAGACGCGCAACAGTTTGTCAGCAGCTTTGACCGCCCCAACATCCGCTACACCATCGTCGAGAAAAAAGACGCCTCGCTGCAGCTGCTGCGCTTCATTCAACGCGAGCACACGGGGCCAGACTGGCAAGACAGCGGCATTGTTTATTGTCAATCGCGCAAGCGCGTGGAAGAAGTGGCCAAGAGTTTGTGCGATGCGGGCATTGCCGCGCTGCCGTATCACGCGGGCTTAGACAGCGCCATTCGCCAAAAGCACCAGAACCGCTTTTTACGTGAAGAAGGTTTGGTGATGGTGGCCACCATTGCGTTTGGCATGGGCATCGACAAACCCGACGTGCGCTTTGTGGCGCACTTGGACATGCCCAAAAACATCGAAGGCTACTATCAAGAAACAGGCCGTGGCGGCCGCGACGGCCAAGCCGCCCACGCGTGGATGGCCTACGGCCTGAACGACGTGGTGAACCAACGCCGCATGATTGACGAAAGTCCGGCGGGCGAGGAGTTCAAACAAGCCATGCGCGGCAAGCTCGACGCGCTGCTGGCCTTGGCTGAAGCGACCGATTGCCGGCGGGTGCGACTGCTGGGGTATTTTGATGAGACCTACAAATCAGCAGAGGACGGACAGGTTCGACTGACCTGTGGCAACTGCGACAACTGTCTGCAACCGCCTGAGATTTGGGACGGGACAGAGGCCGCCCGCATGTTGCTGTCCACCATTTACCGCGTCAAGCAGCAAAGCGGCATGTCGTTTGGCGCGGGCCAT
>CAJBHE010000219.1 GCA_903952885.1 uncultured Burkholderiales bacterium | reverse complement strand
ACGCGCGCCAATAAAGCAATTGTCCTCGATAATGGTGGGGTTGCCTTGCACAGGTTCCAGTACGCCTCCGATGCCCACACCGCCGCTCAGGTGCACGTTCTTGCCGATCTGCGCACACGAGCCCACGGTGGCCCAGGTGTCCACCATGGTGCCTTCGTCCACATAGGCGCCGATGTTCACGTAGGAAGGCATCAAAATCGCACCAGCAGCCACAAAGCTACCGCGACGCGCCACAGCTGGCGGCACCACGCGTACGCCAGCGGCTTTCATTTCTTCTTCGCTCAAGTGGGCAAACTTGGTGTCCACTTTGTCGTAGAAGGCCAAGTCGCCAGATTTCATGACGCGGTTGTCGTTCAAACGGAAGGACAACAACACCGCTTTCTTCAGCCATTGGTGCACGGTCCATTGGCCCACGCCTTCACGGGTGGCCACGCGCAAGCGGCCTGCGTTCAATTCGGCAATCACGTGGTTCACGGCATCACGCACTTCTTTAGATGCGTCGGTCGCGCTGATGTTGGCACGGTTGTCCCAAGCGTTGTCGATGACGTGTTGGAGTTGGTGTTGAGTCATGGTTGTCTTCTCTACGTTGAAATAAATTAAGGATGGTTTTTTTGGATGAACGCCGCAATGCGTTGCGCGGCTTCTAAGCACTCGGCGGTTTCGGCCACCAAGGCCATGCGAATACGACCTGCGCCCGGGTTAAAACCTAGGGCATCTCTGGCCAAGTAGCTGCCCGGCAGCACCATCACATTGTATTGAGCCAGCAAGTCGCGAGCGAAGGCTACATCGTCGCCCACGCCGCCACTGTCGGCGTTCTGTTTTGGAACCGCAGCCCAAAGGTAAAAACCAGCGTCTGGCAAGCGTACATCCATCACCGCTTCCAGCAGTGGCGTGACGGCCGCAAATTTTTGGCGGTACTGCTCACGGTTGGCCACCACATGGGATTCGTCGTCCCATGCTGCAATGCTGGCCGCTTGCACCATGCCGCTCATGGCTGAGCCGTGGTAAGTGCGGTACAACAAAAACTGCTTGAGGATGCTGGCGTCGCCCGAGACAAAACCGCTGCGCATGCCCGGCACATTGCTTCGCTTGGACAAGCTGGTGAAAGCCACCAGGTTTTTAAAGTCGTTGCGGCCTAACTTGGCGGCTGCTTCCAGGCCGCCCAAAGGCGCTTCTTCGCGGAAATAGATTTCGCTGTAGCACTCGTCGCTGGCAATCACAAAACCATATTTATCGCTCAAAGCAAACAGTTTTTCCCAGTCGCTCAGGGGCATCACAGAGCCTGTGGGGTTGCCGGGTGAGCACACAAACAGCAGTTGGGTTTTGGCCCACACGTCGGCAGGCACGCTGTCCCAGTTGACGTTGAAGTTGAGCGCGGGATCGCTAGGTGCGTAATAGGTCTGGGCACCAGCCAGCAGCGCAGCGCCCTCGTAGATTTGGTAGAACGGGTTAGGACAAACCACCACGGCTTCACGTGTCGGGTCAATCACCGTTTGGGCAAAGGCGAACAAGGCCTCGCGTGAACCGTTGACGGGCAACACTTGCGTGACAGCGTCCAGCTTTAAGCCATAGCGGCGCTGCAACCAGTTCACGCACGACTCGCGCAACGCAGGCAAACCCGCGGTGGCAGGGTACGCGGACAACTGAGCCGTGGCTTTGGCCAAGGCATCCAGCACCAACTGCGGTGTGGCGTGGCGCGGCTCGCCAATGCCTAGGCTGATGGGGGCATATGCGGGGCTGGGTGTGACGTTGGAGAAAAGTTGTTTCAGCCGCTCAAAAGGGTAGGGCTGCAGACTCGAAAGAAGGGGATTCATGACTGATATTATCCCTGCGCTTAGCTCTCGAACTGAACGATATGCCCACTAATTCCCTGCTTGATTTGACCCGTGCCAAAGAATTTGCTGTCGAGGCAGATCAACTGCGCGAGTTGGTGGTCACGTTTGAGCAAAGTTTGACCCAAGAAATGGGCATCATCCAAGCGGGTTTGGCGGCAGGTGATACCTTAAAAGTAGAGCATTCTTTGCATGCTTTGAAAGGCTTCTTGCCTTTGTTTGCCTCAGAATCTTTGGCCCAGGCCATGACCGACCTCTACCAAACCAGCCGCGAACAACCGCTGGGGGTGACTGGTCCTGTCTTTACTGCATTAGTACCCAGTTTGAAGGCTCTGCTGGTCGAAGTTCGTGTCTGGCTCAGCGCTTTATGATTCAGGCTGTGTCTAGAGAGGCTTTTCAGTGCGTCTGAATTCAATCAAGTTATCGGGTTTCAAGTCTTTTGCGGAACCCACCAATTTCCTGTTGCCCGGCCAGTTGGTCGGCGTGGTAGGACCCAACGGCTGCGGCAAATCCAACATCATGGATGCCGTGCGCTGGGTGTTGGGTGAGTCCAAAGCCTCCGAGCTGCGTGGCGAGTCCATGCAAGACGTGATTTTCAATGGCACCACCACCCGTAAAGCGGCCAGCCGCTCCAGCGTGGAGCTGGTGTTTGACAACGCCGACCACCGTGCAGGTGGCCAGTGGAGCCAGTTTCCAGAAATTGCGGTCAAGCGTGTGTTGACGCGTGATGGCGGCTCAAGTTACTACATCAACAACCAACCCGTGCGTCGCCGTGATGTGCAAGACGTGTTCTTGGGAACAGGTTTGGGCCCACGCGCCTACGCCATCATTGGCCAAGGCACGATCAGCCGCATCATCGAATCCAAGCCCGAAGAACTGCGGTTGTTCCTCGAAGAAGCTGCCGGTGTTTCTAAATACAAAGAGCGCCGCCGCGAAACCGAAAACCGCCTGAGCGACACCCGCGAGAACTTGACCCGCGTGGAAGACATCTTGCGCGAGTTGAACGCCAACCTTGAAAAGCTCGAGAAACAAGCCGAAGTGGCTCAGCGCTACCACGCACTCAACGCAGATGTGACGCTCAAACAGCACCAACTGTGGCTCTTGCGCCGTGCTGAGGCCGAAGCCGACCAAGTGGGCATCAAAACCCAAGCGGATAAAGCGGTGAACGACCTTGAGTCGCGCATTGCCGATTTGCGCCACATCGAAGCCGACTTAGAAACCGTGCGCCAAGCCCACTATGCGGCGGGCGACCAAGTGAACCAAGCACAAGGCGCTTTGTACGAAGCCAGCGCCGAAGTGGGCCGCTTAGAGGCCGAAATTCGATTTGTGGTGGAAGGCCGCCAACGTGCCGAAGCTCGCCTGATTCAAATCAAAGAACAAACCGAGCATTGGGCAGCCCAGCGCGAAACCGCTAGCCAAGAGATTGAAAGCTTGGCCTCGATGGCCATGGATGGTGAAGAAAAAGCCGTCATGCTCGCTGCGCAAGTGGAAGAGCAGGCCATGCAGCTGCCCGAGCTGGAAGAAGCGCTGCGCGTGGCCCAACAGCGCAGCAACGAGCAGCGCGGCAGCGTGGTGCAAGTGCAGCAACAAATCCAAGTGTTGGCAGCAGACCAACGGAACATCGAAGAGCAAAGCCGCAACCTCAGCGCGCGCCAAGAACGCCTGAGCGCCGACCAAAAAGCTTTGAGCGCACCCGATGAGGTGCGCCTGAACCAGCTCAAAGAACAGTTACAAGAAGCGCAAGACCACGCCGATGTCACCGCCGCTCAACTGGAAGAACTACAGGCCCATGTGCCGGTGCTGGATGAAGCACGCCGCACCGCCCAAATAGCCGTGAACGCCGAGCAAACCAGGCAAGCCGATTTGTCGGCCCGCTTGGACGCCCTCAAAGCTCTGCAAGAAAAAGTGCAAACCGACGACAAGCTGAAACCTTGGCTGACCAAGCACGGCTTGGATGGTTTGCAAGCCTTGTGGAGTCGCATCCACATCGAAGCTGGCTGGGAAAACGCTCTAGAAGCTGCTTTGCGTGAGCGCATGGCTTCGCTCGAAGTATCTCGCTTAGACATCGTGCGTGCTTTCCAAACGGATGTGCCGCCCACCAAGCTGGCTTTCTACACCCCACCTAGCGCCGCAGCACCAGACGCACAGAGCGCGTTGCCGCGTTTGTCGGACCTGTTGCGTTTGAACGATGCAGGCCAAAAAGCTTTGTTGACCGACTGGCTCAACGGCTGTTTCACCGCACCAAACCTTGATGAAGCCTTGGCCAAGCGCAGCAGCTTGCAACCTGGCCAAGTGATTTATGTGCCCAGTGGCCACGCCATCAGCGCACATAGCGTGAGCTTTTACGCACAAGACAACGAGCAGTCTGGTTTGTTGGCACGTGCCCAAGAAATTGAAAACCTCGACAAGAGCAGCAAGGCCCAAATCTTCATCGCCGATGAAGCCCGCAACACCTTGGTGCGTGCCGAAGCCGCTTACAGCGAGTCATCGCAGCGCTTGATCAGCATCCGTGCTGAAGCCACGGCTGCCCAAGCGACCGCGCATGAGCTTCAAGTAGAAACCTTGCGCTTGAGCCAATTGGCTGAACAAACCCGCGCGCGCAGCGAACAAATCAGTGGTGATTTGTCTGAGGTCGAAGCCCAATTAGCCGACCTACAAGAACGCCGCGCCACCGCAGAAGCGCGCTTTGAAGAACTCGACATGCAATTGGCCGACAGCCAAGAACGCCATGCCCAGCTGGACGAAGCCGTCATCAACGCCGAGCGCCGCTTGAACGACAGCCGCGAGCAACAGCGCAGCTTGGAGCGTCAAGCCCAAGAAGCCCAGTTTGCCCAACGCAGCTTGGCCACACGGGAAGCTGAACTCAAACGCATCATCGACACCGCCACGCAGCAAGCTGCCTCAGTTGCGACTGAAGAGCAGCGCGTGCAAGAAGACCTCACACGTCTGACCGATGCTGCTGCACAAGCGGGACTACAAAACGCCTTGAACATCAAGATGGAACGCGAAGCCGCCTTGGCCGCCAAGCGCAGCGCGTACGACGATCTCACCACCAAACTGCGTGCCAGCGACGAACGCCGTTTGCAGCTCGAGCGTGAGTTGGAGCCCTTGCGCCAACGCATCACCGAATTCCAACTCAAAGAGCAAGCCGCTCGTTTGGGTTTGGAGCAATACACACAACTGCTCACAGACGCAGAGGCCGACCTAGAAGCCGTGTCAGCCTCTATCCTGGCCAACAACGTGCGCTTGGGTGGTTTGCAAGGCGAAATTGACCGCTTGCACCGCGAGATTTCTGCTTTGGGCGCTGTCAACTTGGCTGCCTTGGAAGAGCTGGCCAGTGCCAGCGAACGCAAGCACTTCTTGGACGCGCAAACCAAAGATTTGACCGACGCGATGAACACGCTGGAAGACGCCATCCGAAAGATCGACGGCGAAACCCGCGAGTTGTTGGGTGGCACGTTCAAGATCGTCAACGAACACTTTGGCCGCATGTTCCCCGAACTCTTCGGTGGCGGTAATGCCCGCTTGGTGATGACGGGCGACGAAATTTTGGATGCTGGCGTCCAAGTTCTGGCACAGCCACCTGGCAAAAAAAACCAAACCATCCATTTGCTCTCAGGCGGCGAAAAAGCGCTCACTGCAATTGCCTTGGTGTTTGCGATTTTCCAACTCAACCCAGCGCCTTTCTGTTTGCTGGACGAGGTGGATGCACCACTCGACGACGCCAACACTGAGCGTTATGCCAAGCTGGTGTCGAGCATGTCCAAAGAAACCCAGTTTCTTTTCATCTCGCACAACAAGATCGCCATGGAAATGGCCGAGCAACTCATTGGTGTGACGATGCAAGAACAAGGTGTTTCTCGCATCGTTGCGGTGGACATGGAGTCTGCTGTGTCCATGGCGGATGCTGCTTGAAAAGTAGAATCAACACATGAGCACTCTTCAAATTGGGTTAGCGATTGCAGGTGGTGTTGTCCTAGCGGGTGTGGTGGCGCACAGCACATGGACCTCACGCAAAAACAAACCACGTCAGGCTGAGCCATTGCCTCAAGACACGGCCAAAGAGCTTGCCACTTTTGTGCCCAATTATGGTCAAGTCCAAGAACCATCTTTTGATAGGGTGTCTGAGTCTGATGCGTCTCGTGCAACAGAAGTGGCCAGCCGTCGTTTAGCACCTACCTACGAAACCAGTGGTGGACTAGACCCAGTGACCGACATTGCACGCAGCATGATGGAACAGGCTACGGCCCACGCCCAACGTGTACCTGATGAAGCTGAAATGGCTCGCATTGCCGAAAGCAAAGCCGCTGCCGCCAAATTAGCAGCCGAGCGTGTTGCGCTGCAGCCCACAGCAACCCATCATGTGAACACGCCCGCCCTGTCGCCCTCTGTGGCCAAAGTGATGGACGCAGCAGGCGCTGATCTGCCTCAGCCTGAAAAACGCCCCGCTTTGGATGCTTTGATTGACGTCATCGCCGCGGTTGAGATTGATTCCCCCATCTCAGGTGACGCCGCTTT
>CAJBHE010000218.1 GCA_903952885.1 uncultured Burkholderiales bacterium | reverse complement strand
TGTGTGGGTTAATAGCCCACCGAGGGTTCGAATCCCTCTTGCTCCGCCACCACAAACATAAAAAGCGCCTTTTCAGGCGCTTTTTTATTGCTCATTTTGATCTCAACATGTTCAACTGCTGCTCTCTTGAGCTTTCCTAATCACATTTTTTGCATCTGCATTGCTGTTTGCGGCTGCTGTGCTGATGGGATTTTGAATGACCAAGCCCAACAACCTAGCGCCGTGCTCAACCGCGATCGAGCCATAAGAAATATCGCCTTGAACGATGGAGTCTTTATGGAATTCCACACGTTCTGCAGCGTAAATATTGCCTTCTACCTTGCCTGCAACCATCACACGATGTGCGGTGATATCCCCAGACACCTCACCAGTTTTACCGATGGCGACCGTCACCTTGTTGTCTTTGGTCGTTTCGATATTGCCAACCACTTTGCCGTCAATTCGTACGCTGTCAAGCAACACCAAGCGGCCATAAATTTGGGTGGTGCGGCCAATGATGGTGTCAAAACGCTCTTGCGAAGGTGACAACGATTTGTCTCTGAGTTTCTCAAACATGGTTAGCCTTTTTCAGAGTCATATCAATCACGGCGTGTTGGCAGTGGCTTGCAACAACATTTGGTTGGGGTTCAAAACACGGTCGTTGCGCAGCACTTCGTAATGCAAATGCGGCCCAGTCGAGCGACCGGTATTGCCCAGTTGGGCAATTGTTTCGCCACGCTGGACCTTTTGGCCAACCTCAACCATGCGTTTATTTAAATGCGCGTAACGGGTAATGAAGCCCTCCACATGGCTGATTTCAACCACATTGCCATAGGAGGTGTCCCAACCAGAACGGGTCACTGTGCCAACGGCTGTAGCAACAATGGGTGAACCCACTTCGGCTACAAAATCTAGGCCTTCATGCATCGCCAGCTGCCCCGTGAAGGGATCATTACGAATGCCAAACCCACTGGTCACGCGAAAATCTTTGCCCATCGGAATACCCGTTGGCAAGGCATGAAGCCAGCTGAGCTGTGAGGACCAACTTTGGCTCAGGTTCTTCACGGCAGCTTGGGTCTGGCTGAATTCATCCATCGCAGAAGCAAAATCTTGGCTCAAATCACGAGATGGGCTGCTTTGAAAACGCGGTGGCAACCAAGGCCCGCCGCGTGCATCGTCTTTCTTGATATATTTGTCACGCAGACTCGTGGGGGTGGCAACTTCCATGAAACGGTTTTTCAAGGTTTCAAGCTGACGGATCTCCTGCACGGTCACGCTCATGGTTTGGCGCAAATTATCTAAACGCTCACGATAAACAGCCTCCACTTTTTGCTGCTCAGCCTCGCTGGTCACGCCGCCCAAGCTACGCGCTAAACCAGGGCTCATTTCAATCGCGATTCGAAAACCGATAAATTGCAACAGCACGCCAAACGTGACCAGCACAAACGCAGAAACGCACACAGCCACAAACACCTTTTTGGCTGTGATAGAAATAGTCCGCACTGAGGCGGTGGGCCCAGACACCCACATCAATTGCATAGGTAGCTCCGAAACTAGTCAGGGTTGCTTTGTGATTGGTCACACTTGGAGGGAGAATTGTAGGCAGTTCTATTCACAAAAGTCACTTAAATTTGAAGTTAAAACACAAGAATCATAAAGAATACCTTTGAATTCAAAATGTCTAAAAAAATAGAAATAATAAAATAAAGTATTTCAATGAACATCCCTTGGTTAGAGCAAAACACATCACTTCCGCCCCCAGAAGTTGCACAAAAAAAAGGCAGCGCATTGGAGGGACTGGTTGCCGCGGGCGGTGGATTGTCGGTGGAACGCTTGTGTGAGGCCTACCAACAAGGGATGTTTCCGTGGTTCAGCCAAGGACAACCTGTACTGTGGTGGTCGCCAGATCCACGAATGGTGCTCCTGACAAAAGATTTCAAACTTCACCGTTCTCTGCGGAAAACCTTGCAGCAATTCATGGTTGACGTGCAGTGCGAAATTCGCATCGACCATGACTTCAGCGCCGTGATTCGACATTGCGCTCAGGCCAGCCGCAAAGGCCAACCAGGCACTTGGATTGTTGAGGAAATGATTTTGGCCTACGAAGCCCTGCATGCTGCAGGCTTTGCGCACAGCGTTGAGACTTGGCGAGGCAGGCAATTGGTGGGTGGCTTGTATTGCGTGTCCATCGGCAATACCTTGTTTGGCGAGTCTATGTTTGCCCTGCAAACGGATGCGTCCAAAATTGCCCTAGCCGCCTTGGTGGCCTTCTCACGCACACATGATCTGCCTTGGATAGACTGTCAGCAAAACACACCACACCTTGCATCTTTGGGCGCACAAGAAATGCCACGCGCAGATTTTTTGAAACAAGTACGAGGCGCCCCAAAAGATGTCTCTCGCGAGTGGCTATTTGACCCCACGTATTGGCAAACTCTTCTGTCTGCCAGATCGCCGCTGTGACCCACGCCCGTGATTTACCCTTGCAAACAGTGCAGTTTTATGCCACGGCCCCCTACCCGTGCAGCTATCTACCTCACAAAACAGCGCGCTCACAAGTGGCCACCCCCAGCCACCTAGTGAACAACGATGTCTACACAGAGTTGGTGAATATTGGGTTTCGTCGTAGCGGCCTTTTCACGTATCGCCCGTATTGCGACAGCTGCCGCGCCTGTATGCCCTTGCGCGTGAATGCACAACATTACCAACCCAACCGAAGCCAGCGTCGCGCTTGGGCTCAGCACCAACACTTGGAGGTGCGGGTGTTGAAGCTTAACTTTGATCCCGAACATTACGACTTGTATCTGCGCTACCAAACCCTGCGTCACGCTGGCGGTGGTATGGACGACGACAGTACAGAGCAATACACCCAGTTTTTACTGCAGAGCCGTGTCAACACCAGGTTGGTCGAGTTTCGTGAACCGTCTGACACTGACGAAGCTGGAGTGCTCAAGATGGTCTCCATCGTGGACGTGCTCAACGATGGTTTGTCAGCCGTCTACACGTTTTACGAACCAGAGTCGCGCACCAGCTACGGCACTTTCAACGTGATGTGGCAAATTGCACAAGCAAAAAAACTCAAGCTGCCCTACGCCTATTTGGGCTATTGGATCCAAGACAGCCCGAAGATGCGCTACAAAGCCCACTTTCAGCCTCATGAATTCTTGGTGAACGAAGCATGGGTGGCAGATGATTTCACATGATAAAATCGTTAAATGCGTAAAACCACTGTGCCCACCACGCCCAATATTCAAGTCATTGAGCGCATGTTTACTCTCATTGACGTGCTCGCCTCACGCGAAGAGGCCATTTCGCTCAAGGAAATCAGTGAGCGCACAGGGCTCCATCCCTCCACCACGCACCGCATTTTGAATGACTTGGCCGTGGGCCGATTTGTTGACCGCCCTGAAGCAGGTAGCTACCGTCTCGGCATGCGATTGTTGGAGTTGGGAAATCTGGTCAAAGGCCGTTTGAACGTGCGCGACGTTGCGTTCCAACCAATGCGTGAGCTGCACAAACTCATTCAGCAACCGGTCAACCTCAGTGTGCGTCAAGGTGACGAAATTGTGTACATCGAACGTGCATTCAGCGAACGTTCTGGCATGCAAGTGGTACGGGCCATTGGTGGCCGTGCCCCACTCCACCTGACCTCTGTTGGCAAACTCTTTTTAGCTTTGGATGACCCGCAGCGTGTTCGTGCCTACGCCACGCGCACAGGCCTGAGTGGCCAAACCCGCAACAGTATCACTCAGCTGCCAGCTTTAGAGCGAGAACTCTCGAAAGCCCGTCAATACGGCGTGGCGCGTGACAACGAAGAGCTTGAACTCGGCGTGCGATGCATGGCATCGGGCATCTATGACGACCAAGGCAAGCTCGTCGCAGGCTTATCCATCTCCGCGCCAGCAGACCGGCTCAATGAAGAGTGGTTACCCAAGTTGCAAGCGACTACGCAAACTATTTCGCATGCGCTAGGCTTCAAACTTAACAAAGCCTGAAAGCAAAAAGCCAGCAAAATCAAATTTGGGGACGACCGGTTCCCGCGTGGTTTGTTTCAACCCACTTTCGAACGCGTTCTGCATCAGCAATTCGACTGAGTTTGCCAGCAGAATCCAAGAACACCATGATTAACATGCGACCGGATACCCTGGCTTGCATTACCAAACATTGGCCGGCTTCGGAGATATAGCCAGTTTTTTGCAAACCGATATCCCAGTTGGGGTTTTTCACCAAGCGATTGGTGGTGTTGTATTGCAGGGTACGGTTGCCCACTTCAACACTGTGACTGGGCGAAGTGGATAGCTGGCGCAAAGTGAGATCATGGTAGGCGATGCCTACCAAAGTGGCCAAGTCTTTGGCGCTGGATTGGTTCTGACTTGAAAGACCGGTTGGTTCCACATAGCGAGTGTCACGCATGCCCAACTGATTGGCTTTGGTGTTCATCAAACTGACAAACACAGACATGCCGCCTGGGTAAGTGCGGCCGAGTGCATGGGCTGCACGGTTTTCACTGGCCATCAACGCCAAATGAAGTAACTCACCACGCGTCAAAGTTGCGCCAACACGCAAACGAGAGCTGCTGCCCTTTTCAGTGTCCACATCGTCTTGGGTAATGGTGATGGACTCTTCCATCGGTAATTTGGCTTCGCTGATGATCAAACCTGTCATCAACTTGGTGATAGATGCAATAGGCAACACGGCGTTGTCGTTCTTACTAATCAAAACTTCGTGTGTGTCTTGATCGATCACATATGCAACGCTGGACTTCAAGTCCAACATGTCGCTTGTGCCGTGCAACCCAGCCTTCTGGCCGAATGATGGAATAGCCACCGGTGAAACTTTGAGCACTTTGGCGCGACGAAGATGGGCATTGACCCCCGCTGGCTTCGACTTTTGGACAGTTGGTTTTTTCTGATTGGGTGCAGCCTGAATATGCACAGAACACAACGAGGCGAGTACACCGAGTGAAGTCGCAATGAAGAGTCGTTTCAAGTGGCGTTCCTTAATCTTGAAAAACAAATTTGTGATAAGTCTAACAAGAAAAGTCACGCAAGATCAAGGACTTGCGCGACTTATTTAACAAAATTGGTATTGTGTGACAGTTTTTGTAACTTAGCCTTGGGCAGCCACTCGGTCAGACTTGCTTTGCAACTTGTTCAAAGCGCTTAAATAGGCCTTGGCCGAAGCCACCACAATGTCTGGGTCAGAACCCACACCGTTGACTACTCGGCCGCTATTTTGCAAACGCACTGTGACCTCGCCTTGGCTCTCAGTCGAACCACTAATCGCATTCACTGAATACAGCACCATTTCGGCACCGCTCTTGACGTGGGACTCAATCGCTTTGAGCGAAGCATCCACAGGTCCATTGCCATCTGAAACACCCTTCACTTCTTTGCCTGCCACAGTGAACACCACGCTGGCGTGAGGACGCTCGCCGGTTTCACTGTGTTGCGACAAAGATACAAAAGCAAACTGTTCGCTAGCACTGGCCACAGACTCTTCACTGACCAAGGCCAAGATGTCCTCGTCAAAAATTTCGCTCTTGCGGTCAGCCAGCTCTTTGAACTTGGCAAAGGCGGTGTTGATGTCGGTTTCGCTTTCCATCTGCACACCTAAGTCTTCCAAGCGTTGTTTGAAAGCATTGCGGCCGCTGAGCTTACCCAAGACAATTTTGTTAGCGCTCCAGCCCACATCTTCGGCACGCATAATTTCGTAGGTGTCACGCGCTTTGAGCACGCCGTCTTGGTGGATGCCAGACGCATGTGCAAAGGCGTTTGCGCCCACCACCGCTTTGTTGGGCTGCACCACAAAACCTGTGGTTTGGCTCACCATGCGGCTAGCCGCCAAGATTTGCTTGGTGTCGATGTTCATGGCAAGGTCAAAGTAATCACGGCGTGTCTTGATGGCCATGACCACCTCTTCCAAAGAGCAGTTGCCTGCGCGCTCACCCAAGCCGTTAATGGTGCATTCCACCTGACGTGCGCCGCCAATCTTCACCCCCGCCAAAGAGTTGGCCACGGCCATACCCAAGTCGTTGTGACAATGCACGGACCAAATGGCTTTGTCAGAGTTGGGCACGCGCTCACGTAAGGTTTTGATGAAGTTACCGTAAAGTTCAGGAATAGCGTAGCCCACAGTATCGGGAATGTTGATGGTGGTGGCACCTTCGGCAATCACGGCCTCGACCACGCGGCACAGAAAATCTTTTTCGCTGCGGTAGCCGTCTTCGGCGCTGAACTCGATATCGCCTACCAAGTTACGTGCAAAACGCACCGACTGCTTGGCTTGCTCAAGCACTTGCTCCGGCGACATGCGCAACTTCTTTTCCATGTGCAAGGGCGACGTGGCGATGAAGGTGTGAATACGGGCTCTGTTCGCGCCTTTGAGCGCCTCAGCCGCACGGGTGATGTCACGGTCGTTGGCGCGGGACAAGGAGCAAATGGTGGAATCTTTGATGGCGTTGGCAATGCCTTGCACCGCTTCAAAGTCGCCGTTCGAGCTGGCAGCAAAACCGGCTTCAATGACGTCCACCTTCAATCGCTCTAACTGGCGAGCGATGCGCAGTTTTTCGTCGCGTGTCATCGAAGCGCCGGGCGACTGTTCGCCGTCACGCAAGGTGGTGTCAAAAATAATGAGCTTATCGGTCATGGTCAGGACTCCTGGATTTTCAAAAAACTTGCAACGTTTGGATCAGCCACAAAGCAAAAGGCCCGCTGCGAGTGCATACGGGCCTTGTGGGGTTTGCGCGTGCGCTACCAACTCCGCCCATTGGGAAGTAGAAGGTGTAGGACATGCAAAAAACTTTTCATTCGCTGAATTTAGCACAAAGCTAACCCAATTGATGAATGCGATGTCTCATTTGTGCAAGCCTGCCTCATCAGGCTCGTCGGTCGACATGCTGATGACGCTTGTTTGCATGCCTTTGGCACGGCGCCATGCATAAAGGCCATAGCCACTCAAACCGTAAAACATGAACAAGACAAACAGCACGATAGGTGGATGTATGGTGATCACAGCAATAGCCAACGCAATTAACACAATCACCACAAACGGCACGCTTTTTTTCATCTGCACATCTTTGAAACTGTAAAAAGGCACATTGGTGACCATCGTCAAACCCGAATATAAACACCATGCAAACATAGGCCAAGCGACAACAGGGCCCGAAACCCCCATGTCCGTCATTAACCACATGAAGCCCATCACCAAGGCGGCCGCTGCAGGGGAAGGTAAGCCTTGGAAAAATCGCTTGTCTACGACGGTAGTGTTCACATTGAAACGCGCCAACCTTAGGGCCGCGCAAGAGATATACACAAAAGCAGCAACCCATCCCCAGCGACCCAAACCTTTTAGTGCCCATTCATATGAAATCAGCGCAGGCGCGGCCCCAAATGAGACCATATCAGCCAACGAATCCATCTGCTCCCCAAACGCACTTTGCGTATTGGTCATGCGGGCTACGCGGCCATCCAAGCTATCCAACACCATGGCACAGAACACGCCAATAGCAGCCAAATCAAAATGGTCATTCATGGCCATCACAATGGCATAAAAGCCCCCAAACAAAGCAGCCAAGGTAAATAAATTGGGCAGCACGTAAACGCCCTTTCGGGGCTTGCGTGGGGCAAATTCTTCTGCGAGATCGTGTTGTTCTGTCATTCGAGTGGATCCGAAAAGTAATTGTGGAGTGTAAGCGCTGCATTTCACGCAGACCCAAACGACAAAAGCCACCGAAGTGGCTTTTGTCGACATTAACAGCGCGGGCTTAGTTGCGCGTTTGGTCAACCAGTTTGTTCTTGGAAATCCAAGGCATCATGGCCCGCAATTTTTCGCCTACGATTTCAATTGAATGCTCAGCATTCAAACGACGACGTGCTGTCATGCTAGGGTAGTTGGTCTTGCCTTCCAAGATGAACATCTTGGCGTATTCGCCAGTTTGGATGCGCTTCAAGGCAGCACGCATGGCTTCACGTGATTGCTCGTTGATAACTTCTGTACCGGTCACGTACTCGCCGTATTCGGCGTTGTTGGAGATCGAGTAGTTCATGTTGGCAATGCCGCCTTCGTACATCAAGTCCACGATCAACTTCAACTCATGCAAGCACTCGAAGTAAGCCATCTCAGGTGCGTAGCCAGCTTCAGTCAATGTCTCGTAGCCCATCTTCACCAATTCAACAGCGCCACCGCACAAGACGGCTTGCTCACCGAATAAGTCGGTTTCTGTTTCTTCTTTGAAGTTGGTTTCGATGATGCCGCCTTTGCCGCCACCGTTGGCCATGGCGTAGCTCAAAGCCAAGTCACGGGCTTTGCCAGACTTGTCTTGGTACACAGCGATCAAAGATGGCACGCCGCCGCCTTTGAGGTACTCAGAACGCACTGTGTGGCCTGGGCCTTTGGGCGCGACCATGATCACGTCCAAGTCAGCACGTGGGATGACTTGGTTGTAATGCACGTTAAAACCGTGCGCAAAAGCCAAGGTAGCGCCTTGCTTCATGTTGGGGGCAACGTTGTTGTTATAAACGTCTGGGATGTTTTCATCTGGCAACAGGATCATGACCACGTCAGCCGCTTTGACAGCGTCGTTGACTTCCAGCACGTTCAAACCGGCCTTGGCCACTTTGTCCCATGAAGCGCCGCCTTTACGCAGACCAACCACGACTTT
>CAJBHE010000217.1 GCA_903952885.1 uncultured Burkholderiales bacterium | reverse complement strand
GTGCCGGGAATCATGGCGAGGCACTGCACCAAGCCCACTTTCAAAGCGTCGATGGGCGACATCGCTTCTACCGTTTCAATGCGCGCTGGAGCAACCGCTGGCTCTTCTTCGCCCTCAGGCTTGGCACGGCCCCAGCCCTCGGCCCACAAAATGATGAAGCCACCGATGATGAAGGTGCTGGCCACCACCGTAGGGGTGAACAAATGTGCTTTGATGAACTTGCCAAACAACAAGCCCAACACGACGGCGGGCACAAAGGCGATGAACACGTTCAAAGCAAAGCGACGCGCCTCGACCTGCGTGGGCAAAGCCACCACGGTGCTGAAAATCTTTTGCCAGTAAACAATGATCACGGCAAAGATCGCGCCGGTCTGAATGGCAATGTCAAACACCTTGGCTTTGTCGTCATCCATCCCCAACAAAGCACCAGCCAAGATCAGGTGGCCGGTGGATGAAATAGGCAAAAACTCGGTCAAACCTTCAACCACGCCCATCACGGCAGCTTTGAGCAACAAAACGATATCCATACAACTCCCTTTAACTCGCCTAATTATCGAGGGTGTGCCCGCCTAAAATGTTTGGATGACGAAACCCGCCACCCCTGCGACAGAACAAGACCACAAGCCCAGCAATTTTTTGCGCCAAATCATCGAAAACGATTTGGCCCAAGGCACTTACGCCAGCCGCCGCTGGGCAGGCAGCCCGGGTGACGCTGCGCACCACTCAGCAGGTGTTCCAGACCCCGCCAAGATTCGTACGCGTTTTCCGCCAGAGCCCAACGGCTACTTGCATGTGGGCCACGCCAAAAGCATTTGCATCAACTTCGGTTTGGCGCGTGACTACGGTGGCGTGTGCCACCTGCGCTTTGACGACACCAACCCCGAAAAAGAAGACACCGAATACGTCAACGCCATCATCGATTCGGTGAAATGGCTGGGGTTCGACTGGAACGGTTCAGCAGATGCTGCACCTTACCAAGCCAGCGACTATTTCGATTTCATGTACCGCGCCGCCGAGGCCTTGATTGAAGCTGGCCATGCCTACGTGGACGAACAAACGCCAGAGGACATGCGCGTCAACCGTGGCGACTTTTCTAAGCCTGGCGTGGACAGCCCTTTCCGCACCCGCACCGTGGCAGAAAACCTCGCGCGCTTTCGCGAAATGCGCGACGGGAAATTAGCCGACGGTGCGGCCGTGCTGCGCGCCAAGATCGACATGGCCTCGCCCAACATCAACCTGCGCGACCCAGCCATCTACCGCATACGCCGCGCCACCCACCACCGCACGGGCGACACCTGGTGCATCTACCCGATGTACACCTTTGCCCACCCCATCGAAGACGCGCTGGAGCAAATCACCCACAGCATTTGTACGCTGGAGTTTGAAGACCAACGCCCGTTCTACGACTGGTTGATGGACCGCTTGTGCGAGTGTGGCCTGTTGGCTGCGCCTGCACCCAAGCAATACGAGTTCTCGCGCCTCAACCTCACCTACGTCATCACCAGCAAACGCAAACTCGCGCAACTGGTGAACGAAGGCAAGGTCAACGGCTGGGACGACCCCCGCATGCCCACCATAGTGGGCCTGCGCCGCCGTGGCTACACGCCCGAAAGCCTGCAACTGTTTGCCGAACGCATTGGCGTGACCAAGAGCGACAGCTGGATTGACTACAGCACGCTTGAAGGCTGCTTGCGCGAAAGCCTAGAAAACACCGCACACCGTGCCATGGCCGTGCTCGACCCCGTTAAACTCGTGCTCACCAACTGGGACGAAGTGATGGGTGCGGGCCACTTAGAGTCTTGCACACAACCTGCACTGCCCCACGCCGAAGAGGGCGCTGAAGTGCCTACACGCCATTTCAAAATTGGCAAAGAGGTGTGGATTGAGCGCGAAGACTTTGAAGAAGTGCCCCCCAAGGGCTACAAGCGATTGATTCCCCCAAGCGTTGACACCAGCGGCAAGGCGGTGTCAGGGAACAAGGTGCGCCT
>CAJBHE010000216.1 GCA_903952885.1 uncultured Burkholderiales bacterium | reverse complement strand
TTGCCACTTTGATGTTGCGTGTGCCCAGCTCTTGGGTGTCATCGTAGTCGCGGTAGTTGCGTTGGTTCCACACCTTCACGGCGCTTTTGTTGCCACCCTTGCCGCCAATCCGAATGCCTTGAGGGTTGTAGCCACCGTTACCAAAGGGCGACGTACCACCCGTGCCTATCCACTTATTGCCACCTTCGTGTCGCTCTTTTTGTTCTTCGAGGCGTTTCTTTAATGTCTCCATCAACTCGTCCCAGCCCATTTTTTCGATGGTGGCTTTTTGCTCGGGGCTGAGTTCTTTTTGCAGAATCTTTTCCAGCCAATTGAGGGGTACGTCTTGAGTGAAGTCGGTCAGTATCTCCACGCCTTTGAAGTACGCGCCAAAAGCGCGGTCAAATTTGTCGTAGTGCTTTTCGTCTTTGACGAGGATGAGGCGGCTTAAAAAATAAAAGTCGTCTAGGCTGCACGCATCGCTGCTCGGCCCAACCACTTGGGCTTGAAGCGCTTCAAGCAGCGTGAGGTACTCCTTCACCGACACCGGCAGCTTGGCAGCGCGCAAGGTGTAGAAGAAGTCGATCAGCATGGCTGTGCCTTATTCGGCGTCTGGTTTGGGTACACGAAAGTAGCGTGCAGCTTGCAAGCCCATGCCTCCGCCGATGCCCACCAACAAGATGGCGATGATGCTGCCCGTGCCGTAGCCCTCGGCAAACAAGTCCAAGCCAAACGTCACGCCTAGGCCGTACCCGAGCAATGCCCCCACCACAAAGCCAATGGCATCGGTCAAACCTTCAATCAGAGATGCAAACATCGTTCATTCTTTCAACGGTTACGGCTTTGCATGAACACCAGTTTTTCAAACAGCGTGGTGTCTTGCTCGTTCTTCAACAGTGCGCCTACCAACGGCGGGATCGACACCTTGTCGTCTGCGGTTTGCAGCGCATGCAGTGGAATGTCTTCTGCCACCAACAGCTTGAGCCAATCAATCAACTCACTGGTGGACGGTTTCTTTTTCAGACCCGGCAAGTTGCGAATGTCAAAGAAAGTCTTCATCGCCACTTTCAGCAAGTCTTGTTTGATGGTGGGGAAGTGCACCTGCACGATGTGGCGCATGGTGTCGGCATCTGGAAACTTGATGTAGTGAAAAAAACAGCGTCGCAAAAACGCGTCCGGTAGCTCTTTCTCATTATTTGAGGTGATGAACACCAAAGGGCGGTTTTCGGCCTTGATCAGTTGGCGCGTTTCGTAGCAATAAAACTCCATGCGGTCGAGCTCGCGCAGCAAGTCATTAGGAAATTCAATATCGGCTTTGTCAATCTCATCAATCAGCAAAGCCACAGGTTCTGGGGCGGTGAAGGCTTGCCACAAAACGCCCTTGAGGATGTAGTTATTGATGTCTTTGACGCGTTCGGCACTTTCGGCATCGGCAATTTGGCTGTCACGCAGACGACTGACCGCGTCATACTCGTACAGACCTTGTTGGGCTTTGGTGGTTGATTTGATGTGCCATTGCAACAAGGGCAAACCCAGTGCCTGAGCCACCTCTTCTGCTAACATGGTCTTACCTGTACCAGGCTCGCCCTTGACCAACAAGGGCCGTTTCAGGGAAATGGCGGCATTCACTGCCAACGTCAAATCTTGGGTAGCGACGTAGTTGTCTGTGCCTTGAAATTTCATGGATTTTCCGTCTATTATTTAGCCAATATCAACCTCTAGGGATTGTGGTTTCTCAATGAAAAAGTTTGTTTCGATCGCGTTTGCTCTAACTGTATCTGCTCTGTCTTTTTTAAGCCATGCGCAAGACGTCAAAGGCGATGCTAACGCAGGCGCTACCAAGATCGCCATGTGCATTGGATGCCACGGAATTGCTGGTTATCAGGCCAGTTTCCCTGAAGTTTATAAAGTTCCCAAAATTTCAGGCCAAGGTGAAAAGTACATCACCACCGCCTTGAATGCCTACAAAAAAGGTGAGCGCAAGCACCCCACCATGCGCGGCGTTGCAACAAGCTTGACCGACCAAGACATAGCAGACATCTCTGCTTACTATGCCAATCACGGCAAGGTAGAAGGTGCTGTCTTACCAGTCAAGGCCACAGAGCCCAATGCCAAGATAGCCCCCTTGTTGGCCAAAGGTGCTTGCACGTCGTGCCATGGCGAAAACTTTGCTAAACCCCTCGACCCCAGCTACCCCAAAATTGCAGGTCAACATGCCGACTATTTGTATGTAGCTTTGAAGTCTTACAGGGTTGAAACCAATGCCACTTGGGGCCGCAACAATGGAGTGATGGGCGGCATTGCCAAACAATACAGCCAAGCCGAACTGAAAGAACTGGCCAACTACGTGGCAGCGCAACAAGGCGATTTGAAGACTGTCCCGCAAAGCAAGTTCCGCTAAAGCTTGGTTTGTATTAAAAAGCCCGTTTTTCAACGGGCTTTTTTGTGTCTGAAAATGGGCAAGGCACGCTTTAAATCTCGCGCAATACTTCTTGTGTGTGCTCACCCAAACGCGGCGCTGGCCGCCACACACCCGTGGGTGTGCCGCTCATGCGCACGGGCGGGCGCAGTTGACGCAGCTGTCCTTCAAACGGATGCGGCACATCTAGCCAGCCATTTGTAGCTGCCAGGTGCGGGTCGGTCAGCAAGTCGTCAAGTTTCATCATGGGCATGACGGGAATATCGTGCGCGGTGAAGTCTTTCATCCACTCGGCGCTGGTGCGTGTGCGCATGTGTTGGCCTACAAAGGCATAAAGCGCGTCGATGTGCTTGAGGCGTTCGGCATGGCTGACAAAACGTGCATCGGTTTGAAACAAGTCGGGCTCGCCCACGAGTTTTAAAAACGCTTGCCAATGGGCATCCACATACATGAGCGCGCACAGATGGCCGTCTAGCGTTTGATAGGGTTTGCGGTTGACCGCCAGCATGCGCGTGTAGCCCATGGGGCCGATGGGGGGCTGCCATGTTTCACCGCTGAGATGCTCGCCCAATACAAACTGCAACAGGCATTCAAACATGGGCACTTCCACATGCTGGCCTAGGCCCGTGCGGTAGCGGGCGATGACGGCTGCCAGCACAGCGTGCACCATGTTGAGTCCCGTCACGCGGTCGGCAAAGGTGGCGGGCACATAGCGGGGCTCGGTGCTACCGCTTTGCGTCATCAGCCAAGGAATGCCCGTTACGCCTTGAATCAGATCGTCATAAGCAGGCCAGTCAGAGTAAGGCCCACCTTCGCTGTAGCCATACGAGCCGCACACCACCAAGCGAGGGTTGATAGCGTGCAGGGTGTCGTACGACAAACCCAGCCGCGCCATGGAGGTAGGGCGTATGTTGTAGGTCAGCACATCGGCAGTTTTGCACAAGGCCAGCAGTTGCTCGCGTTGTTCGGGCTGTTTTAAATCCAGCACGACCGAACGTTTGTTGCGGTTGGCGTTGATGAAGATGTGGCCCATGCCGGGGTGCTTCATGGGGCCCGCGTGGCGCATGATGTCGCCGCTGGGCGGCTCGATCTTGATGACGTCTGCGCCGTAGTCGCCCAAAATCTGCGTGGCGTAGGGGCCCAACACGACACCAGTCAAGTCAATCACGCGCAAGCCTGCGAGAGCGCCTTGCAGGCTTGCGTCCATGCCTGCGCTATCTGAAGTGATCATGCTTTATTCAGGAATGATGCCTGCAGTCTTGACCCAACCGCCCCATTTTTTAATTTCAGCATCGATGGTCTTGGCCAAAGTGGCGGAGTCTTCCATGTCCAAGTCAATGCCGACGCCTTGGATTTTTTCGCGCACTTCAGGCTTGGCAAGCACAGCCATCAAGGTGGCGGTGGCTTTCTTTTGTACTTCGACCGGAATGCCAGCAGGGGCCATGAGGCCGAACCAGGCACTGACGTTGTAGTCTTTCACCGTGTCGCCAATCGGGGGCACGCTGGGCGCTTTGCCTGCGCGTTTCTTGGTGGTCACGCCGAGGCCACGCATGCGGCCACCGTTCATTTGCGACACAGCGTTGCCCGTGTCAGCAAATGCGAATTGAATTTGGCCGCCGAGCAAATCAGTCAAGGCAGGGGGAATACTTTTGTAGGGCACGTTCACCGCTTGCAAACCCGCCAGCTCAGTGAGCATGGCGGCAGACACCAGCGAGCCCGATGAGCCGTGACCAAAGGCGAGCTTGCCGGGGTTGGCCTTGGCGTAGGCCACAAACTCTTTCATGTCTTTGGCAGGAAAGTCGGTGTTGACCATCAAGATAAACCCCGTCTCGCCAATTTTGCCAATGGGCGTGAAGTCTTTCACCGGGTCGTAGGGCAGTTTGCGGTAGAGGTGAACGTTGGCCGCTTGCGTGGTGCTGGTGGTGACCAAAAAGGTGTAGCCATCGGCGGGCGCGCCTTTGACGGCTTCTGCACCCAAGATGCCATTGGCCCCTGCTTTGTTTTCCACGGTGATGGTTTGCCCCATCGCGTCACCCATGGCTTGGGCAATGATGCGGCCCACGTTGTCTGTAGCGCTGCCTGCGCTGAAGGGAATGACAAACTTGATGGGCTTGTTGGGGTAGCTTTGGGCGTGAGCGGCGGTCAGGGCTAAGCCGCTCAGCACGGCGACTGCAAAACTTGCACACAAAGTGCGGCGAACGTGTGAGCGAAGTGTGAGGTGGCGCAAGGTTTGTCTCCCGTTGTTTTCAAGAGATCTTAATGCGCCTTTGGGTTCAGTCTTGGGTGGCACGGCGTTGCACGGCGTCAATGTAGGCATGGCCATCGGGCGGGCGGCCGCTGCGTTGGCTTTCCCAAATCATTTGGCCCAGCGCGTCCATGGTTTCATGGTGCGCGTCGTGCAGTGAGTTTCGCCTGGCCGTGAGCAGCTCCACCGCTTGACGAATGCCGCGTGGCTGGTCAATCGAGCATTGTTCGCTCACCGAAAGGTGCATGGACAAATGCAAGAAGGGGTTGGTTTGGCCGTCTTTCACCTCGTACATGCGCTCAAGCGCAGCGTCAACATCTGCGAAGTCGGGGTGGTACTCGGGGTGCTCGGCCACCCACTGGCTGGCAAGTGTTTCGAGGGCGTCCATGGCTTGGGCATTGCGCCACTTGGCATAGACCGAACAGAAGAAGCGCCGAACATCGGCTTGGCTGGGTTCAAACATAGGAGTGATTGTGGCGCAGCTCAGCCGCTCGATTCGTTACAGTCCGACATTCACAGATGAGACAACAGGGAGCGCCATGATCAACAAACTAACCGATTCCATTGCGCAAGCGCTGCAAGGTTTGACCGATGACATGACGATCATGGTGGGCGGCTTTGGCACAGCGGGCATTCCAAGCGAATTGTTGGAAGGCATGGTGCAAGTCATTGCTGACCAAAACGTATCTGGCTTCACGGTAGTTAATAACAACGCAGGCAATGGCGATACGGGCTTGGCGGCTTTGCTCAAAACTGGACGTGTGCGAAAAATTATTTGCAGCTTTCCTCGCCAAGCGGATAGCCATGTGTTTGACACCTTATACCGAGCTGGTAAATTGGAGCTAGAGCTGGTGCCGCAAGGCAATTTGTCAGAGCGCATTCGTGCAGCAGGTGCGGGTATTGGTGCATTTTTTACGCCGACGGGTTATGGCACTCAGTTGGCCCAGCACGCAGATGGGTCGGCCAAAGAAATCCGCGAGATCAATGGCCGTATGTATGTGTTGGAGCACCCCATCCATGCCGACTTGGCCTTGATCAAAGCCGAGAAGGGCGACCGTTGGGGCAACTTGACCTACCGCAAATCGGCACGAAATTTTGGTCCTGTCATGGCGGCTGCGGCCAAACGCACAGTGGCTTCGGTGCACGAGGTGGTGGCGTTGGGTGAGCTGGACCCAGAGAGCGTGGTGACGCCCGGCATTTATGTGAGCCATGTGGTGCAAGTGCCCAGGCAAGCGACCCAAGGTGCTGGTTTTAAGAAAGCGGCTTGATGATGACCTACACACCTCGCACCAAAGACCAAATGGCCGCACGTGTGGCGCAAGATATGCCAGATGGCGCGTATGTCAACTTGGGCATTGGCATGCCCACCTTGGTGGCGAACCATTTGCCGCAGGGGCTAGAAATTATTTTGCACAGCGAGAACGGCATTTTGGGCATGGGCCCCGCACCCGACAAAGCGCATGAAGACTTTGACTTGATCAACGCCGGCAAGCAGCCGGTGACCCTGTTGCCCGGCGGTGCTTACTTTCATCACAACGACAGCTTTGCCATGATGCGTGGCGGCCACTTAGACATTTGCGTGCTGGGCGCGTTCCAAGTGAGCGAGCGCGGTGATTTGGCCAATTGGCACACGGGCGAAGCCGATGCCATACCCGCCGTGGGCGGTGCGATGGACTTGGCGATTGGTGCCAAGCAAACCTGGGTGATGATGGATTTGCTGACCAAGCAAGGCCAGAGCAAAGTGGTGGATGCGTGTACGTATCCGCTGACAGGGCTGGCGTGCGTGAGCCGAATCTATACCGATCTCGCCACGCTAGAGGTGACCGACCAAGGTTTGAAGTTGATCGATGCCGTGAGCGGTTTGTCCCACGCTGATTTAGAAGCCTTGGTTGGTCTGACGATTCAGGCCTGACTCAGCTAGGAGTTACTGCTCAACGAAGGCGCGTTCCACCACAAAGTCGCCAGGGGTGGTGGTGGAGCCTTCTTTGAAACCGCGCAGTTCTAGCAGGGCGCGCATGTCTTTGTTGAGCTCTGGGCTGCCGCAAATCATGATGCGGTCGTTGGCGGGATCGATGTTGGGCAAGCCCAAATCTTGGGTGAGCTTATTGGATGTGAGCAAGTCGGTCACGCGGCCTTGGTTTTTGTAGGGCTCCCGGGTAACGGTGGGGTAGTACAACATTTGCGCGCTGACCATCTCGCCCAAGAACTCGTGCTTGGGTAGCTCCTCGGTCAAGTAGTCGTGGTACGCCAGTTCTTTGACTTCGCGCACGCCGTGTACCAAGATGACTTTTTCGAAACGTTCGTAAGTCTCGGGGTCACGCACGATGCTCAGGAAAGGGGCCAAGCCCGTGCCTGTGCCTATGAGGTACAGGTTTTTGGCGGGCAACAGATAGTCGCACAGCAAAGTGCCCGTGGGTTTTTTGCCGACCACGATTTTGTCGCCCACTTGGATGTGTTGCAACTTAGAGGTCAGGGGGCCGTCTGGTACCTTGATGCTCAAAAACTCTAGGTGTTCTTCGTAGTTGGCGCTGACGATGCTGTAAGCACGCAGAAGGGGTTTGCCGTTTTCGCCCCGCAAGCCAATCATGGTGAAGTGGCCGTTGGAGAAACGCAGCGAGGTGTCGCGTGTGGTGGTGAAGCTGAACAGGCGGTCGGTCCAGTGGTGGACGGACAAAACTTCTTCGTCGAGGAAAGCGCTCATGAATGGGATAAAACTATATAAATCAAGCCCTCTAGTGTAGGCGAGGGCTTAAAACCTAGGGCTATATCTTTGGATGCCGAGCGCTATAAGCCTTGTCTTGACTCAATGGCTTTTAGGCCTTGCCAACAAAGCCGTTTTGTCGCCAAGCCTCGTAGGTGATGACTGCCACCGAGTTAGACAAGTTCAAGCTGCGCTGGTCGGCTCGCATGGGCAGGCGTAGGCGCTGTGTAAGGGGAAAGCTTTCGCGAATGTCCACCGGCAAGCCGCTGGTCTCCGACCCAAACACAAACCAATCGCCTGGGTGAAAGGCGGTGTCGTGCGCGGTGCTGGAGCCTTTGGTGGTCATGGCAAATAGGCGGGCGGGTTCCGGCTTGGCGTCTCTCAAAAAGGTGGCCCAGTCCGCGTGGTGCAGCACGGGGGCGTACTCGTGGTAATCCAGGCCCGCACGGCGCATGTGTTTGTCGTCCATCGAGAAGCCCAAGGGCTCGATCAAATGCAAGGTACAGCCGGTGTTGGCCGCCAAGCGAATGACGTTGCCAGTGTTGGGTGGAATTTCGGGGTGGACAAGGACGATGTGAAACATGGGTTCATTGTCCCGCATCGCGCGCCTCAGTTCTTGCCAGCACTACCCCAGTGATATGGGTAGCGCCTGCCGCACGCAAGGCCCGAGCTGCTTCGTACAAAGAGGCACCCGTGGTCATCACATCGTCCACCATCACAACCCGCTGACCACGCACGGCAGGCAATCGCTCGTGTGCTACCCAAAATGCATCGCGCACATGTTCTAGCCGCTCTTGACGTGAGGCGCCCACTTGGTGAGCGCTCTCGCCACGCCTTAGCAGCGTGTGTGCGTGGGTTTTGTTCGGGGTCAAGTGGCGCGCCAGTTCTAGGGCTTGGTTAAATCCGCGTTCTCGCAAGCGGGTGGGCGTGAGCGGCATGGGAAGGACGAGGTTGGCTGAGTCTAGGGCGGGTTCAATCCAAGGTGCGTGGCGCATGAGGTGCGCCAAAGTGCGCCCCAGGCTAGGGTCTGCTTGAAACTTGAAGCGGGCAATGCAGTCGACCCAGGGAAAGGTGTAACTCACCGCGGCCACGCAGGCGTCCAAGGGGCTGGAGTGTTCAGTGCAATTTTTGCAACGGGCGGATAAAGGGCGGTGCAGGCTTTGAGGGCCATGGTTCAGCGTGAGGGCGCAGGTGGGGCAGCGCAGTGTGGGCTGGGCAAAGCGCTCGACGCAGGACGCGCAAAAGGGCTGGCTTGGCCAGCGGTGGCAAATATGACAACAACTGGGCCAACTCAACATGTATGCATTGGAAAGACATTGCGCCAATTTGGGTTGAAGCGCAGCGCAATGTTTGCGAACGACCCAGTATCCATAATGCGGGTTATGTCTTCATCTTCTCGCGCGGAGTGTCCGCCCACCCTAGATCCTGCTGCTTGTGCACGATGGATGGCTTGGCCGCATGGCAGCTCGCCTTGGTTGAACGAGGAAATTGGGCGGCGTATGGAAGACCGTCTGCAGTGGATTCGCCTGCAGCCGAAGTCTTGGATGGACTGGGCGCCGGTAAATGGGGGTTTACAAACCCATGCCAAGCTCCGTGCACGTTATCCGCAGGCTCAGTGCCGGGTGGTGGAGACCTCTGTGGCACGAGAACTTTTGGCACGTCAAGCTTTGCAAGCGCCTTGGTGGAAACGATGGCTCAAATCCGATGCTTTGACTTTTGGCTCACCTTTGGTTGGCAGTGCCGATATGGTCTGGGCCAACATGGCACTGCACATCAGCAATGACCCACTAGCTTTGTTGCAAAAATGGCACAACTCGCTAGCCGCAGAGGGTTTCTTGATGTTCTCGTGTCTCGGACCAGACACCATCCGTGAGCTGACAGATGTCTATCAAAGTCAAAGTTGGCCGCCAGCCAGCCATGCATTTACCGATATGCACGACTGGGGTGACATGCTGGTGCAGGCCGGTTTTGGTGAGCCAGTCATGGATATGGAGCGCATTACCTTGACCTATGCCAATGCCGGACATCTCTTGGCAGAATGCCGCTTATTAGGGCGCAATTTGCACAAAGATCGCTTTGCAGGTTTGCGTGGCAAAGAGTGGTTAGCGCGGTTGAAAACTGCCCTACTGGCCTTGGCTTCGTCCGATCAAGATGGCCGGTTGACCCTGACAGTGGAAGTAATTTATGGTCACGCCCTAAAGCCCTTGCCTAAGCTAAAATTACAAAAACAAAGTACCGTATCTCTGCAAGACATGAAAACCCTACTAGGGAAATCCCTTGGTCCCCGTTCTGTATGATTTTCCTTCGTAAGGTTGTAGTGCAAATCACATAAAAACACTTGGAGCGACATCAGTGTTTGACAGATTTTTAGTTCTAAAGATGAATATTGAGGCGATCAAATTGAAGAAGAACAATCTTTTCCATAAGTTGACTTCAGGTGTGTTGTTTTTCGCCGTATGGGCGAGCACAGCAGCTTGGGCGGTGAACGATTTGCCGGGTGGCCCGGGTGTTCGACAGTTGAACCTACAACCCGGGGCATCCAAAATTGCCATTGAGCAGGGCTGGCTTCATTGGTTCATGCTCATCATCTGCACGGTCATTTTTGTGGCTGTGTTTGGCGTGATGTTTTTCTCCATTTGGAAGCACCGCAAATCGGTGGGTCACAAATCGGCCACTTTCCATGAATCGGTCAAAGTTGAAATTGCATGGACTGTGATCCCTTTCATCATTGTGATTTTGATGGCGTTGCCAGCCACGAAGGCGGTTGTGGCTCAGAAGGACACTTCTAATGCCGACCTCACTGTCAAAGCCACGGGTTACCAGTGGAAGTGGGGCTATGACTACATCAAGGGCCAAGGTGAAGGCATAGCCTTTATTTCAACCTTGGACAATGCACACCGTGAGATGTCAAATAACGGTGCCAAGGGCGTGGACATCGACAACTATTTGTTGAAAGTGGATAACCCACTGGTGGTGCCTGTGAACAAGAAGGTGCGCATCATCACCACCGCCAATGATGTGATTCATGCGTTTGCTGTGCCTTCACTGGGTGTGAAGCAAGACGCCATCCCAGGCTTTGTACGCGACACATGGTTCCGCGCCGAAACCGTCGGCGACTACTACGGTCAATGCCAAGAGTTGTGCGGCAAAGAGCATGCTTATATGCCGATTCATGTCAAGGTGGTCAGCGCGGATGACTACTCTGCTTGGGTCGAAACTGAGCAAAAGAAAATGGCAGCCAAACTAGATGATCCCTCTAAGGTTTGGGCTTTGGATGACATCACCAAGCGTGGCGAGAAGGTCTATGCCGCCAACTGTTCTGCCTGCCACCAGCCTAATGGCAAAGGTGCAGGCCCGATCAAGCCATTGGATGGCGCAGCCGTGGTGTTGGATGCTGACAAGAACAAGCAAATCAAAGTCTTGCTGAATGGTCAAAACAATCTGGCTATGCCCAGCTGGAAACAGTTGAGTGACACCGACATTGCTGCTGTGATCACTTACACAAAAAACAATTGGTCCAACAAGACCGGCCAGCTGGTTCAGCCTGCCGATGTCAAGGCCGCCCGTTAAAAGCTAGCGTTTAGAAGGAACACATCATGAGCGCAGTCCTCGATTCTCACGGCCACGTCCACGGTCACGACGACCATCACGGTGCACCCCACGGCTGGCGCCGCTGGGTGTATGCCACCAACCACAAAGACATCGGTACTTTGTACCTGCTGTTCGCTTTCACTATGCTGATCATTGGCGGTGTTTTGGCACTGTTGATTCGCGCTGAACTGTTTCAACCCGGCCTTCAGTTGGTCAACCCCGAGTTGTTCAATCAACTCACCACCATGCACGGTTTGATCATGGTGTTTGGCGCCATCATGCCGGCCTTTGTGGGTTTTGCAAACTGGATGATTCCATTGCAAATCGGTGCATCTGATATGGCGTTTGCCCGCATGAACAACTTCAGCTTCTGGTTGATGATTCCTGCGGCTTTGATGTTGGTCAGCTCATTCTTCATGCCAGGCGGTGCACCTGCTGCAGGTTGGACGCTTTACGCACCGTTGAGTCTCCAAATGGGCCCGTCGATGGATGCTGGTATTTTTGCGCTGCACATTTTGGGCGCATCTTCCATCATGGGTTCGATCAACATTGTGGTGACCGTTCTCAACATGCGCGCACCTGGCATGACTTTGATGAAGATGCCCATGTTCGTTTGGACTTGGTTGATCACCGCCTATTTGCTGATTGCCGTCATGCCTGTTTTGGCTGGCGCAATCACCATGACGTTGACCGACCGCCATTTCGGCACGACCTTTTTCAACCCCGCTGGCGGTGGTGATCCTGTGATGTACCAGCATATTTTCTGGTTCTTCGGTCATCCCGAGGTTTACATCATGATCTTGCCGGCGTTCGGCATCATTAGCCACATCGTGCCCGCGTTCGCGCGTAAAAAGTTGTTTGGCTACGCCTCGATGGTGTATGCCACCTCGTCTATTGCGATTCTGTCGTTCATCGTATGGGCACACCACATGTACGCCACAGGTATGCCTGTGACGGGTCAGTTGTTCTTCATGTACGCCACGATGCTCATCTCTGTGCCGACTGGCGTGAAGGTGTTCAACTGGATCGCAACCATGTGGAAAGGTTCGATGACCTTTGAAACGCCTATGCTGTTTGCAGTGGGTTTCATCTTCGTGTTCACCATGGGCGGCTTCACGGGCTTGATCTTGTCGATGGCTCCGATCGACACCCAAGTTCAGGACACTTACTATGTGGTTGCGCACTTTCACTATGTGTTGGTGGCGGGTTCTTTGTTTGCCATTTTTGCAGGTTTTTACTACTGGTGCCCCAAGTGGACCGGCGTGATGTACAACGAAACACGCGGCAAGATTCACTTCTGGTGGACGCTGATCTCGTTCAATGTAACTTTCTTCCCGATGCACTTTTTGGGCTTGGCTGGCATGCCACGTCGCTATGCCGACTATCCCATGCAGTTTGCCGATTTCAATGCCTTGGCTTCTGTGGGCGCTTTCTTCTTCGGTTTTGCTCAGGTGTACTTCTTCTTGTTCGTGGTGCTGCCAGCGATGCGCGGTCACGGCGAGAAAGCACCTGCCAAGCCTTGGGAAGCTGCGGAAGGTTTGGAGTGGGAAGTTCCCTCTCCCGCACCGTTCCATACATTTGAGAACCCACCCAAGTTGGACTCAACTGCGACACGTGTGATTGGTTAAATATGGTCACGCCAGAGCAACGTAAAAACAATCTGCGCATGGGCCTCACGTTGGCCTCTGTGGCAGTGGTATTTTTCATCGGTTTCTTTGTCAAAGTCATGCTCCTGAATCGCTGAAGTCATGGCTACACCGCGTCATAACCTGCTCATGTTCAAGAAGCTGCTGGTCGTCACGGCGGGCATGTTTGCGTTTGGTTATGCCTTGGTGCCCATGTACAAAGCGATTTGTGAGTTCACGGGCATCAACATCTTGGCGTTGGGTGAGCGAGAAATTCCTGGTTCTGGCAATGCACGCACAAAAGCCAAAAACTCGCAAATTGACACAACCCGCACCATCACGGTCGAGTTCGATGCCAATGCGCGTGGTCCTTGGAAGTTCAAGCCTGCACAAAGCTCACTGCAAGTGCATCCAGGGGAGATGACCACGGTGATGTACGAATTTGAAAACGTACAAGACCGTGTTATGTCAGCGCAAGCGATTCCCAGTTACGCGCCACGCCAAGCGGCAACGCATTTCAACAAACTTGAATGTTTTTGTTTCAACCAATACACCTTAGCCCCCGGCGAAAAAAAGCAATGGCCTGTGGTGTTTGTGATTGACCCAAAGTTAGCCAAAGATGTGACCACAATTACCTTGTCTTACACCTTCTTTGAAGTTGGCTCGAAAACACCCTCAGCCCCAACTGCGGCATTGGATACACCGCGCAAGGTTGGGGTGGGCGTATGAGCACCAAGGTGTCGCTGATGCGTTCTGTCAAAGCGGTGGCATGGTCGTTTCTGGGAATTCGCAAAAACAGCGATTTCCAAGAGGATATAGACAAGATCACCCCACTCCATGTGCTCGGGGTGGGTTTGCTTGCGGTTTTTCTTTTTGTCTTCAGCTTGATCGTTTTGGTCAATCTGGTCGTCGCGAAATAATGAAGGAGTGGATATGAGTAGCAACGCACACGGCGCAACGCCTTACTACTACGTGCCTCATGCGTCACGTCACCCGGCGTTGGCTGCATTGGGTTTGTTTTTTGTGATTCTTGGCGCATCCCAGTGGGTTAATGGCGCTCAGTGGGGCAAGTACAGCTTGTTCTTTGGCCTCGCATTTTGGTTAGTTGTGTTGTACCAATGGTTTGGTGATGCAATTACTGAGAGCGAAAGTGGTCAGTATGGTCACAAGATTGATCTGTCATTCCGTTGGAGTATGAGCTGGTTTATTTTTTCTGAAGTGATGTTCTTTGGCGCATTCTTCTCAGCATTGTGGTGGGCGCGATCTCATTCAGTTCCGATGCTGGGTAGTTTAGAAAATGCCTTGCTGTGGCCTGATTTCAAGGCGGTATGGCCTACCTTGGCCGCTGGCGTCACCGCATCGCCCGGAGGAATTATCGAGCCCTTTCAAGTGATGACACCTTTCTGGTTGCCCACCATCAACACCGCTTTGCTGTTGAGTTCTGGCGTGACATTGACCATCGCGCACCACGCCTTGATTGAAAATAAGCGTGAAACCACCATCAAGTTCATGTGGCTTACTGTATTGTTGGGAGTGGTTTTCTTGTTTGTGCAAGCTTACGAATATGCCCATGCCTACAGCGACATGAACCTCAAGCTGAGCTCGGGTGTTTATGGTTCAACCTTCTTTATGCTCACAGGTTTCCACGGCTTTCACGTGTTTTTGGGTATGTTGATGTTATTGGTGATCACCTTGCGCTTGCAAAAAGGCCATTTCACTGCAGACAAGCACTTTGGTTTTGAAGGCGCGGCTTGGTACTGGCACTTTGTGGACGTTGTTTGGTTGGGGCTGTACATCACGGTGTATTGGTTGTAATCAACACATTTACACAACAAAGGCCGCATGTGCGGCCTTTGTTATTGGTGCAAAGCGATTCATTGGCCTGCCGCAATGCCCGTGGGTTGTATGTAACCCAAGTGCCAGCCAATCAAAATACAGATAAACAAAACAATTGAGACCCCGACCCGAAGACCTAAGGCTTTGACCATGAGGCCAGACTTGGTTTCACCGCTGCGCCCATTGCGCATCATGAAGACCAAGGCAGAGCCCAAGCTGGCGAGAATGGCTAAAAAAGCAACTGCAACTATGTATTTCATACGCATCATTATCTCTCTCCCGCGAAGCCGAGCATTTGTATGGGTGACATTGGCCATGGTGCTGGGGGTAATGTTGACCGTTCGTTTGGGAATTTGGCAGCTCTCACGAGCCGCTGAAAAAGAGCAACGCCAAGCCGCCATCGTGGCGCAAATGGAGTTACCTGTGCTGAATACCTCAGACTTGTTGGCTGCACCATCCAATTTCTCCCTGATGCATCAGCGCGTGACCTTGCAAGGCCAATGGTTACCGCAGCACACGGTCTACCTAGACAACCGGCCCATGAATGGTCGTGCTGGTTTTTGGGTGATCACGCCCTTGCAACTCAATGACGACAGACGTGTGCTGGTTCAGCGGGGTTGGGTGCCTCGACATCAGCTAGATCGCACCCTGTTGCCCGAGGTCCAAACACCCACAGGTGTGGTGCAATTGCAAGGACGCATCGCGCCTCCGCCTTCGGCACTGTTGACCTTAAACGCTGACCCGTCTTTAGACAATTCGGATTCGAAGACAGCCCGTATTCGGCAAAATCTAGACATTGACGCCTATGCCTTGCAGGTGGGTGGCGCATTTGCAGCGACGGTTTTGCAAACAGATTCGGCCTCGGATGGTATGTTGCGGGACTGGGCTGTCATTTCAGCGGGCGTAGAGAAAAACCTCGCTTATGCCTTTCAATGGTTTGCACTCGCTGCCTTGCAGCTGATGCTCTACATTTGGTTTCAATTCATTCAACCTTATCGACATGCAAGACGCCTCTCGCTCTAAATCACAACACCCCTTGGGCATGACGATCTATGATTTGCCCTCTCCTTCCGATGTGGTTCAAGCCGATGCCAAACGCACGGTTATGGGTCGCTTGCGAATGTTGTTGGTGCTGCTGGTCTGCGCTGCCCCCGTGGTGGCCTCGTATTTCACTTATTACGTAGTGCGTCCTGAGGGTCGACGCAATTTTGGCGAGTTGATCGAACCCGTGCGCGCTTTGCCCAAGGTGCAAGCGCAAGCATTGAATGGGGGTGGTGTGGCGCTGTCTTCGCTCAAAGGCCAGTGGCTTTTGATCAGTGTGAGCGGTGGCGATTGCCAAGCTGATTGCCAACAGCAGTTGTATTTGCAGCGTCAAATTTTGGCAGGTCTTGGCAAAGACCGTGCGCGCACCGATTGGGTCTGGTTGGTGTCAGACGATGTTGCGATTCCAAGCGCCATCTTGCCGGGTCTTAAAGAAGCTACCGTGCTCCGCGTGAATTCAGATGTATTGGCTCAATGGTTGCAACCTGCGGTTGGCGGGCAGTTGCAAGACCACTTGTATTTGGTGGATCCTCATGGCCAATGGATGATGCGTTTTCCTGCCAAACTCAGTAGCGAAGATGCCCTGAAAACCAAACGTGACATTGAACGCTTGTTGCGAGCAGCTTCCTCTTGGGATGAGGCCGGTCGTTAAGACCCGTGATACATGAGCGAAACTTTATACAACCTCACACCTCTGCTGCACTTGCTCATCATGGGCGCTTTGGTGGCCATGGTTCCTTTATGTTGGGTGTGGTTGCGAAATCCTCAGGCGTCAACTTCACGACGTCTACAGGCACTGACTCTGGTCACTTTGTTTATCACCTTTGATTTGGTGTTGTTTGGGGCCTTCACGCGGTTAACTGATTCAGGTTTGGGTTGTCCGGACTGGCCTGGTTGCTACGGCCACGCCAGCCCTTTGGGGGCGCAGTCCGCCATTGCCTTAGAGCAAAGTCAAATGCCCGATGGTCCCGTGACTCACACCAAAGCATGGATAGAAATGATTCACCGCTATATGGCCATGGCTGTGGGGGGCTTGATCTTGACCTTGGCGACATTCTCCTGGGTGCGTCGCTTGGGAGGGGATAAAACCTCTGGTGTTCTGTGGCCCACGTTGACTTTGGTCTGGGTGGGTGTGCAAGGTGCGTTTGGTGCTCTGACGGTAACTATGAAGTTGTTTCCGCTGATCGTTACCTTGCATTTGATGGGGAGTTTGGTGTTGCTTGCTTTGCTCACCATGCAAGTGCAACTTCAGCGTTCGATCAGTCCTCGCAGTCAATCCAGTTCATTGCCTTCAGGTCTGTATGCTGCGACGCTGCTTGGCTTGTTGCTGCTGACTTTGCAAGTCTTGTTGGGTGGTTGGGTCAGCACCAACTACGCGGTATTGGCCTGCAACACCTTTCCTTTGTGTCAAAACAGTTGGTGGCCCCTGATGAATTTTGAGCAAGGTTTTACTTTTTGGCGACACTTAGGGCTAGATGTGTCGGGGCAGCCCTTAGTGTTTGAGTCGCTCACAGCCATTCACTATGCGCATCGTTTGGCGGCTTATGTGGTGTTAGTGTATTTGACAGGCTTGGCAGTTTCTTTGCGTCATGTCCCGACTTTGAAAACTGCTGCACATGTGTTGCTCACTTGCTTGCTGTTGCAGTTGCTCACTGGCTTGTCAAATGTGGTGTTCGATTGGCCTTTGTTCGCTGCTGTGCTGCATACCGGTGGTGCTGCGGCCCTGGTGGTGGTGTTGATGTGGATCTTGACCGGTGGGCGTCGCTCGCGCAGCACGGTGTTGAATTGATTGTGAAGAGTCCTTGTTTATGAGCCTCGCTTCTCCCTTGATTTCTCGCGTGCGGCAGTTCAATGCGCTGACTAAACCACGCGTGATTCAACTCATTGTCTTTTGTGCCCTGATCGGCATGGTTTTGGCCGTACCTGGTGTGCCCTCTTGGCCTGAGGTGCAATTGGCATTGTGGGCGTGTTTGGGCATTTGGTTTGTGGCTGGAGCCGCCGCAGCCTTCAATTGTTTGGTGGAGAAGGGCATTGATTCACGCATGAAGCGCACCGCTTGGCGACCCACCGCCAAAGGCGAGCTGAGCGACAGCGAGACTTTGCTTTTTTCGACGCTCATGTGTGCTGTGGGCTCGCTGATTTTGTATGTGTGGGTGAATCCACTCACCATGTGGCTGACCTTTGCCACCTTTGTGGGTTATGCGGTGATCTACACCGTCATCTTGAAGCCACTCACGCCCCAAAACATCGTCATTGGCGGTGCATCAGGTGCCATGCCTCCTGTGCTTGGCTGGGCCGCGATGGTCGGTGAAGTGAGCCCAGAGTCTTTGATTTTGTTCCTCATCATTTTCTTGTGGACGCCTCCCCACTTTTGGGCCTTGGCGCTGTACCGCGTGGAAGACTACCGCAAAGCCGGACTGCCCATGTTGCCAGTGACACATGGCAACGAGTTCACGCGTTTGCAAATATTGCTTTACACCTTTGTGTTGTTTGCCGCCTGTTTGATGCCCTTTATATACCGCATGAGTGGCTGGCTTTATTTGGTGAGCGCTGTTGTTTTGAGTTTTGGATTTTGCGGCTACGCGTGGGCTTTGTGGCGCAATTACTCGGATGAGTTGGCACGCAAAACCTTTCGTTTTTCCTTGATTCACCTTTGTCTGCTATTTGCAGCGTTGTTGATTGACCATTACTTGTGATGCGCTTTATGACCCGCCATTCATTTCTGAGTTTGCTGACCGTATTTGCCTTGGTGGCTTGCTCTCTCGAAAAACCTAAATTTAACGGCATCGATATCACGGGGGCTGACTACGCCCAGGGTATTAACTTGACTGACCACAACGGCCAAATCCGAAGCCTGAATGATTTCAAAGGCAAAGTGGTGGTGGTGTTCTTTGGCTACACGCAATGTCCCGATGTGTGCCCCACCACAATGACTGAGTTGGTTGAAGTCAAGCGCTTGCTGGGTGCCGATGGCGACAAATTGCAAGTTGTGTTTGTCACGGTCGACCCCGACCGCGACACCCCCGAGTTGCTCAAGGCCTACATGACCAACTTTGACCCCACGTTTGTGGCCTTTATCCCCAACGCTGAGCAGTTGGCGTTCGTGGCCAAGGACTTTAAGATTTATTACAAAAAGCAAGAAGGAAAAACGCCTACCAGCTACACCATGGACCACTCAGCGGGTAGCTATGTGTTTGACACACAAGGCAATGTGCGCCTCTACAGTCGCTATGGCTCGAGTGCACAGGTACTGGCGCAAGACATTCAAACCTTGCTCAAAACCACGCCTTGATGTGAGGTTCGCTTTACGCGAATTCAGCCAAGGCCGCTTTCATCTTCTTCATGGCAGCCACTTCGATTTGGCGAATGCGCTCAGCGCTGACACCATATTCGGCAGCCAAGTCGTGTAGTGTCATGCCACCCGAGCCGTTGTCTTGCACTTTGAGCCAGCGCTCTTCCACGATGCGGCGGCTGCGCTCGTCGAGCGCGTTCAGCGCCGAAGCAATGCCGTCAGACGCCAACACATCGCGCTGTTGCGCAGCCATCATGGCAGTGGGCTCGTAATTGGTATCAGTTAGGTAGGCAATGGGGCCAAAGGCGTCGTCGCTGTCTTCGTTGGGCGTGGGGTCTAGCAGCACGTCGCCGCCTGACATGCGCATTTCCATTTCCAGCACTTCTTCGGGTTTGACGTTGAGTTTGGTCGCCACCACCTTCACCTCGTGTGGGTTGAGGGTGTTGCGGTGGGTGTTGTCGAGCGCGTCGGACTTGAAGCCCTGCTTCATCGAGCGCAGGTTGAAAAACAGTTTGCGCTGGGCCTTGGTGGTGGCCACCTTCACCATGCGCCAGTTTTTCAAGATGTATTCGTGAATTTCAGCCTTGATCCAGTGCATGGCGTAGCTCACCAAACGCACGCCTTGGTCGGGGTCGAAGCGTTTGACGGCTTTCATCAAGCCGATGTTGCCTTCTTGAATCAAGTCGGCGTGAGGCAAACCGTAGCCCAAGTATTGGCGAGAGATGGACACCACTAAGCGCAGATGTGAAAGCACCAGCTTTCCAGCGGCTTCGAGGTCGTTGTTGTCTTTGAGTTGACGCGCAAACTCTTGCTCTTGCTCAGGCGTGAGCATGGGCAAACGGTTGGCAGCTGTGATGTAGGCATCCAAGTTGCCCAGCGACGGTACCAAGCCCCAAGGGTTGGCAATCGCGAGTGGCTGATGAGTCAATGTAGTCATAGTCTGAGTCCTTTCGGATAACTAAAACGTATATTAGCACTCGTCAGGTGGGAGTGCTAAGCCCATAGTCCGTTCAGGGTTAACCCTCAGTTTGGCTATTGGTTTAATACTGTGTTTTTTAACATATACTGAAAATAATCACAGTATTTAAGGAGCCCGCTATGCCCCCCATGACCTTGGAGCGAATTGCCGTGCAGTGCTGCAAGAGCTGCGCGCATGTGCTCAATTCCGATTCATCTGAAACCCTGTTGCGTTGCGGTTTGGGCTATTACATACAACCGCCGCTCACACGCAAGCAAGGCCGTATGGACAGTTACCCCGTGGTCGAAGCGCATGAGCGCTGTGGGCGTTGGCGTGATAGCTTGAAAGGTGTTTTAAAGCCTTAGCCTAAAAGGGCATCGGCAAACTCTTGGGCGCTGAAGGTTTCAAGGTCTTCCACGGCTTCGCCTACGCCGATGAAATACACAGGTACAGCGCTACCGCCCGCTGCCGCACGGCTCTGACCCCACAGTGCGATGGCGGCCAGCACGCCGCCTTTGGCTGTACCGTCTAGCTTGGTAACGATGAGTCCGGTGAGGCCCAGCGTTTCATCAAATGCCTTCACTTGGGCGAGTGCGTTTTGGCCGGTATTCCCGTCAATCACCAGCAGCACTTCGTGTGGTCCAGTCGGTTCGGCTTTTTGCACCACGCGTTTGATCTTCTTCAACTCTTCCATCAGGTGCAACTGCGTGGGCAGACGGCCTGCGGTGTCGACCAGCACCACGTCTTTGCCTCGAGCGCGTCCTGCGGTGACGGCATCAAAGCTCACCGAAGCAGGATCGCCGCCTTCTTGGCTGACAATTTCTACCGTGTTGCGCGTGGCCCAAACCGCCAGTTGCTCACGGGCGGCAGCGCGGAATGTGTCTGCGGCGGCCAGCAGCACCGAGGCACCGCTGTCGCTTAGGTGGCGGGTGAGCTTGCCAATCGATGTGGTTTTGCCTGCGCCGTTCACGCCTGCCACCATGATGATGGTGGGCTTGTGCACTCCGATGGTGAGGGGCTTTTCCAAAGGTTTGAGCAGCTCGCCAATGGATGCGGCTAACAAAGCTTTGACGGTTGCTGGCTCTGTTGTGGAGGTGTCTTTGACGCGTTGCTTCAAGTCTTTCAGCAAATACTCGGTGGCTTGCACGCCAGCATCGGCCATGAGCAGGGCGGTTTCGAGTTCTTCGTACAGGTCGTCGTCAATCTTTGTGCCTGTGAACACGGTGCTGATGCTTTGGCCAGTGCGGCGCAGACCATGGCCTAAGCGTGCCATCCAGCTGGCGCGCGGGCGCTCTGCCGGCATGACCTGAACGGTGCTTGTATCTGTGGCAAATTCGACGGCGATTTTTTTCTTGAAGATGCTAAACATGTGCGATGGTTTCTAGAATGAGTGCATTCTATGAAAACCCGAACACCACAGCCTTTCAGTGCCACCCCTGTTAAACCTGTTGCTGAGAAACGGCACAGAGGTGCAGGCGAGGTTCGCATCATTGGCGGCGAATGGCGACGCACCAAGCTGCCCGTGGCCTTGAAACCGGGACTTCGCCCTACACCCGACCGCGTGCGCGAAACCTTGTTCAACTGGCTTGGCCAGTCGCTCTTGGGCTGGCGATGTGTAGACCCGTTTGCTGGTACAGGCGCTTTGGGCTTTGAAGCCGCCTCACGCGGCGCAGCCCATGTGCAGGTGTGCGAACTCGACCCTGCCTTGGTGGCGCAGCTCAGTACGCAAGTCAATCGCCTCAAGTCTAACAATGTGCATGTGCTGCGCACCGATGGTGTGGCCATCTTGAAGCAGCTCAGCGAATCAAGCGTTGACTTGATCTTCATCGACCCACCTTTTGATGGCACTTTGTTCGAGCCCTCTCTGCAAGCCGCAGGTAAGGCAGTGAAAGCCGATGGCTTCGTGTACCTCGAAGCACCTGTGGCTTGGACGGATGAGCATTTAGCGCCTATGGGTCTCTCGCTGCATCGCCACCTCAAAGCGGGTGCGGTGCACGCTCACTTGTTGCGCCGAATTGCATAATCAGTTTTGATTTTTAGAAACACTTAGGAGCGCCCATGTCCAAGCAAGTTGTTGCCATTTACCCAGGCACCTTTGACCCCATCAGCTTGGGCCATGAAGACATTGTTTTGCGCGCCTCAGCCATTTTTGACAAAGTTATCTTGGCGGTTGCCACGGCGCACCACAAAAAAACTTTGTTCACCTTGGACGAGCGCATGGACATGGCGCGCGAAGCCATGACCGCTCACCCACAGGTTGAGGTGGTGCCCTTCAATGGCTTGGCCCGTGACTTTGTTCGCACACACAACGCCACCGTGATGGTGCGCGGCGTGCGTACCGTGACCGACTTTGACTACGAGTTTCAACTCGCCGGTATGAACCGCGAACTGATGCCTGAGGTGGAGACCGTGTTCCTTACCCCAAGCGCCAAATACCAATTCCTCTCCAGCACCTTTGTTCGTGAAATTTCTTTGCTGGGCGCGGATGATGATGGTCAAAACTTGGTGTCTGCGAGTGTTTACAAACGTTTGTTGGCCAAGCGTGTCGCTAAGTGATGTTGGCTTGACAGACTTCTTACTCATCCGCAACAGGAAACCCGCTTGGGACCGCAAGCTGAGATTTCAAGGCCAGCTCGATGTGCCACTCAACAACATGAGGTTTGAATAATCCCAGCGTTTGAAAAGTCGCAAGGTGCAAGCCGTATCCGAATGGCAATCCCATGGTCGTGTGCTATCCAACTCATCAGCTGCGAGTTGCTCAGTGCAAACACATGCCAACTGTGTGGCCAAAGGTCAGAGCTAAGCTGACGGCGAATGGTGAACTGGGATAATATTTTTTATTTAGCCCACTGATGGATCTTGTATGGCCTTGATGATCACCGACGAATGCATCAACTGCGATGTGTGCGAGCCCGAGTGCCCAAACGAAGCCATCTTCTTGGGCCCAGAGATTTATGAAATCAACTCTGACAAATGTACAGAGTGCGTGGGCCATTTCGATGAACCCCAGTGCGTGCAGGTGTGCCCTGTGGCGTGCATCCCTGTGAACCCTGAGCTAATAGAGGGGCGAGAGGCTTTGTTGGCAAAGTTTCGACTGCTGCAGCAAACGGCGCAGTAACCAAGCTTTGTGCGTACAGCGTATCGCGCGGCTACTGGCTGGATCCAGAGTCAGTTGGCGCCCCTTTGGACGTGCTTTTCTTTTTGGGCTTTGCCTTCTTTGCGCTGGGGTCTACCGCTGTGAAGTAGGGGCTTTGGGTTTTGCGAGCGTGTTTGCCTTTGTGCTTGTCGCTTTGAGCGATGGGCTCATGGCTTGTGATGACGGACTGTGGGGCATTCGTTGTACTGAGACTTATAGGCGCTGATTTAGCGGCTTGGCGCTCAGTTTGGAGTCTTTGTTTTTCTAGGGCTTGTGCATCGCGAAGGTCAATGGAAGTCGTGCTGCTTTTGCCTGGCCCTGAGGTGTGAAGCACGGAGGAAGGCTTGACCTCTGTTGCTGCTTCTTGAATGCATTGGTTTGACGTGCTGTAGGCCTCGCCGCATCGGTATACCGTGTCAGCGTGCGTGGAGAAGCAAGTGAAAAAGGTAAGAGCTAGGTTCATGAGGCGAGATGTCTTGAGAAAAGGCTCAAAGTTCGCATCTATGCCATGCAACCGGGGCATCGGCCAAAAGTTACCCTCCGTCAGACCCTTTGGTTTGTATTTTTTCAGCATCTCCAGCCCCCATCTTTTCCATGTCAAGCAACGTCGCCGGCCGAGGTGTTTTGGGCCGGGGCGGCTTTGCGGTGTGAATCATTTGCGTGGCTTTCACCATGTCGCCCGCAAGCAAATGCGGCAAGGCCAAACTGGTGCGTGTGATGCAGTCCTCAATGGCGCTGCGTTGGTCGGGGGCTGGTTTCTTCAACACCCAATTTGCAACCTCCGACTTCACACCCGGGTGGCCAATGCCAATGCGCAATCGCCAGTATTGGTCTGTGCCAAGTTGTGCATGGATATCGCGCAAACCATTGTGGCCTGCGTGGCTGCCACCGAGTTTGAGTTTGGCTTCGCCAGGTGTGATGTCCAACTCATCGTGCACCACCAAAATTTCTTGAGGCTGGATTTTAAAAAAGCGCGCCAACGCCCCCACCGACTTGCCCGAGAGATTCATGAAGGTTTGGGGTTCTAGCAGCCACACGCTCTCGCCCTTGACCGATGTACGAGCTATCAATCCGTGGTACGCGCGGTCTGGCAGTAGGTTGACCTTGAGGTCACGCGCAGCAGTGTCTATCCACCAAAAGCCCGCGTTATGTCGCGTGGCTTCGTATTCAGAGCCTGGGTTACCGAGGCCAACGAGGAGCTTGATCATGTGAGCATTATTCCAAAGCAAAACGGCCCACCGAGGTGGGCCGTTCAAAGCAATCTGAAAAGAGATTACTTCTTCTTTTTGTTGTCGCCAGCAGCAGCGGCGGTTTCTTGAGGTGTAGGTGCCTCAGCCTTGGTTGCCACAACAGCAACCAACACGGGGTTGGAAGTGCCAGGCGCCACAACGGTCACGCCTGCAGGCAGGGTGATGTCTTTGGCGTGCAAAGAGTGACCTTTGGTCAAGTTGCTCAAGTCCACAGCAATAAACTCTGGCAAATCTTTTGGCATGCAAGAGATTTCCAATTCAGTGGCGATGTGGTTGATCAAGCATTGGTCAACTTTGACCGCTGGCGAGTTCTCTTCACCTGAGTAGTGCAAAGGCACTTTTTTCTTCATCTTGGTGTTGGCATCGATGCGTTGGAAGTCGATGTGCAAGACGAGTTGCTTGAAGGGGTGGTATTGCACGTCGCGCAACAGCACTTCAGTGCTCTTGCCGTCGATTTCCATTTGCAACACAGAAGCGTGGAAGGCTTCTTTTTTCAGGGCATGCCACAAAGCGTTGTGATCAAGTTCGATCAACGAAGCTTCGGTAGCGCCACCATAGACGATGCCTGGTGTACGACCTGTGATACGCAGACGGCGGCTCGCACCCGTTCCCTGCTTAGCGCGCTCAAAAGCGACAAATTTCAT
>CAJBHE010000215.1 GCA_903952885.1 uncultured Burkholderiales bacterium | reverse complement strand
GGCCGTGAATGCGCCTGACAAGATGCCCGCGATGATGATGACCACCACAAATAGGCCAGGCAAAGATTGCGCGAAGGAGTAACCCACCACGGACCAGCCTGGGAAGGTGCCGGCTGGATAACCACGCTTGACGGCCACGGCATAAGCGGCGACCAAATTGCAGATGGTCAGCACAACGGCAGGCACGATACCCGCCAAGATCAAAGCAGCAATGCTCACCTTGCCGCTAGCCGCCAGCGCGAAGATGATGAGGTTGTGGCTGGTGGGCATCAAGGCACCCACCAAAGAGGCGTGGGTGGTGACGTTGACGGCATAGTCGGCGTCATAGCCTTCTTTTTTCATTTGTGGAATCAACACTGCGCCCATGGCTGACACGTCAGCCACTGGCGAGCCAGAGACACCGCCAAACAAGGTGCAAGCCAGCACGTTGCTCATGCCTAAACCGCCACGCATATGGCCAGCGAGTGACTTAGCGAAATCTACGATCTTGTCGGCGATGCCGCCGTACATCATGATTTCACCGGCAAAAATGAAGAAGGGAATGGCCAAGAACGAGAACGGGTTCATGCCCGAAATCATTTGTTGAAAGCCCACCGCGAGTGGCAAGCCTTCAAACAACAGTGTAGCCAAGGAGGACAAGCCGATTGAAAACGCAACGGGTACGCCCAACAGCAGCAACAGCGTGAAGCTCACGCACAAAATGGTCAGTGCCATGAGGGCTCCACCTCTTCACCGCGAATCAAGGCGATGATGTGTTCAATAGAAAACAAGGCAATCAAGACGCCGGCAAAAGCTGGCGGAGCGTACTTAAAAGCCTCGGACAAGCCGAGGGTCGGAATTTTGTAATCCCACACGCTTTGTGCCAGCACGGCGCAGTTGTAGGCCATGACCAAACCAAACCCCAATACGAGGGCGTGGATCAGCAGCTCCATCTTCAAGCGCAGCGATTCAGGCGCGAGCACCAACAAAGATTCCAAACCAATGTGGCCTGCATCGCGAACGCCCACGGCCATGCCCAGCATGGTCACGTAGAGCACGAGCAGCACTGCGCTGCTCTCTGCCCACGTCGGCGTATCGTTGAGGATGTAACGACCAATGACTTGGTAGAGCACTGCGGCAATCAGCAGCATGAGGCCGCTAACGCCCACCTTCAAACAAAGCCGCGCGAGGGCGGCACAAAAGCGTGTATACATGGATTACTTGACAGCGTTGATGCGTTTGACCATGTCTTGAAGTTTTGGATCTTTCAAGAACTTGTCATACACGGGCTTCATCGCAGCTTGGAAGGCTGCTTTGTCGACTTCAATAATCTCTGCTCCACCTGCTTTAACGATGGCGAGTGATTTGGTTTCACGCTCATCCCACAACTTACGCATGTAAATCACAGACTCTTTGGCGGCTGCACGGATTTGTTTTTGCTCATCAGCAGAAAGGGTGTCCCAGACTTTCTTGGAGAAAAGCAAAATTTCTGGCGCCATCGAGTGCTCTGTCTTGTTGTAGTACTTAGCAACTTCAAAGTGACGTGAGCTCTCGTAAGAGGGGTAGTTGTTTTCAGCGGCGTCGACCAAGCCTGTTTTCAAAGCGGTGTAGACCTCGCCGTAGGGCATCGGTGTGGCATTGGCGCCCATCGCTTCAAGTAAGGATACCCACAAATCGCTTTGCTGCACGCGCACCTTCAAGCCTTTGGCATCAGCCAAAGTTTTGATGGGTTTTTTCACGGTATAGATCGAGCGTGCGCCTGAGTCATAAAACGCCAAGCCCACAAAGCCTTGGGCTTCGCAGTCTTTCAAAATTTCTTCGCCGATGGGGCCGTCCAACACTTTGCGCATGTGCTCGGTGGAGCGGAACAAGAAGGGCATGGTGGGCACCATGGTTGCCGCGCAAATGTTGTTCATAGGCGCCACGTTCACACGTGCCATGGCAATGGCACCAAGTTTGGTTTGCTCAATGGTGTCTTTTTCATTGCCGAGGGCTGACTTGGAGAACACTTTGATGCTGTGTTTGCCACCTGTGGCTTTGCTGAGCTCTTCACCCATGTGGCGCACGGCTTGCACGGTGGGGTAGTCGTCGGGGTGGATGTCTGACGAGCGGAATTCGGTGGCGTTTGATGCCAAAGCAAACAGCGATGCGGCTGCGGTGGCGACTAAGGTTTTGAGCAAGTTTGAACGTGGGTTCATGGGAGTCTCCTGTTGTGGTTAGATAGTTAGAACGGACCAGTTTTGACAAAACCACCACCTTGGTAAATCACGGCAGGGTCATTCAAATCGAGGATGGGTTGCTTGGCTTCAGCAGCAGCTCGGAACGGCTCAGAGTTGTCTTGAGGGCGATAGCCAATGTGTTTAGCGGGTGTGTTGTCCCACCAGACATGGTGGTTGTCGGACATGCCGTAAATGACGCTGTAGCCGACGACTGGGGAGTTCAAACTAGAAACGACCAAACGTTCTAAATCGTCATAGCTCATCCATGTAGCGAGCATGCGGCGGTCTCTGGGTTCAGGAAATGAGGAACCAATGCGCAGACAGACGGTTTCAATGCCATAACGGTCAAAGTAGAAACGGGCGAGGTTTTCGCCAAAGGCTTTGCTAATTCCATAGTAGCCATCGGGGCGCACAGGCATGGTTGCGTCGATCACTTCGTCTTGGCGGTAAAACCCGGTGACGTGGTTTGAGCTGGCAAACACAATGCGACGCGTGCCGTGGATACGAGCGCCTTCGTATAGGTTGTAAGCGCCAATGATGTTGGCTTGCACGATGTCGTCAAATGGTTGTTCTGTTGAAATGCCGCCCAAGTGCACCACAGCATCGACACCCTCAAGCAACTTGAAGATGGCAGGGCGATCTTGCAAAGGTGCTGAAATGACTTCTTCGCCAGCGGCGGCTTCACCCAAATTGCCTAAGTCGCTCACCCTCAGTACATCGCAGCGTGTTTTCAGGCGTGGACGCAAGACCTTGCCCAAGCCGCCTGCGGCGCCCGTTAGCAAGATGCGTGAGTACAAGTGGGTTGATGTCGAGGCCATAAATATCTTTTCGTGTGTTGAGAAGCAATTTTCCGTTCAATTTGGTAGCGCTACCAAATTGATTGTGAGCATGTTAGCGATGCCAAAACAGGCCGTCAATGCTTTTACCTCAGGGTTTTCGCTAGGGAAGTGCTGTCGCGCTCGATGATCGAAAAACCAACATCGACGATGCGTGACGTGACGTCGCGGCCTTCAGCACGGTCCATCAATTGGCGAGCTGCCAAAGTGCCGATGTGTTCACCGTTGATTCGTACCGTGGTAAGTGCTGGCACCATGTCTGCCACAAAGGGCACATCACCAAAGCCCATCACGGCGATGTCATCCGGGACCGACAAGCCTTGCGCTCGGGCCTGTGTCATTACACCCAAGGCAAGTAAGTCTGAGCTGCAAAAAATAGC
>CAJBHE010000214.1 GCA_903952885.1 uncultured Burkholderiales bacterium | reverse complement strand
TGCGTTCTTCGAGCTTGTTGAGAGGGCGAATGCCACGCGCCAAAGCCAGCCACACCAGCAGCACCGCCAGAGGCAGGATGACGAACTGCGGCAGCATGACGCCTTTGATAATTTCGGTGGCCAGCACCGAGCGCTTTTCTAACGTCTCGCCCACTTGCACCAGCACCGGTTTGGCGCCTGGCATGTCCACGCGCACCCAGGTGTAGGCTACGCGCACCTCCGCGCCGCGCATCTCGTCATCGCGGATGCGTACCTCGCCGGGCAGGGGTTGTTCTTCGTCGGGAGGCCAAGGAAAGTCACGTTCGCCGCTCACAAACTCACCGCGGGTGCCCAGCACTTGGTAGTAAATCAAGTCGGCTTCGTCGGCACGCAAAATTTCGCGCGCGGGCAAAGGCAAGTTGAAATACATGCGCGTTTGATCGCTCTTGACAAGCTGCGCAAGGGCTTGCACGTTGTATTCCAAGCCACGGTCAAAAGGGCGGCCGGCAATGTTTTGCGCTACCAGCCAAGTCAGCGCCAAGCTGACCGGCCACAGCAGCAGCAGCGGCGTGAGCATCCAATCCAAAATCTCGCCAAACAGCGAGTGTTGCTCGCGCCTAAACAGCTTTGCCATGCAATTGTGGGTCTGTGATTAGCCCGGAATTTTTTCGAGGCAGTAACCCAGGCCGCGCACTGTGGCAATGCGGATGGGACCCTTTTCAATCTTCTTGCGCAAGCGGTGGATGTACACCTCAATGGCGTTCGTGCTCACCTCTTCGCCCCACTCGCACAAGCGCTCGACCAATTGGTCTTTGCTCACCAATCGGCCGCTGCGTTGCAACAACACTTCCAGCAAACCGAGTTCACGCGCAGAGAGCTCAACCATCTTGCCGTCGATGGTGGCGACGCGACCGGTTTGGTCGTACACCAGGGGACCATGTTTGATGGATGACGTCGTACCGCCCATGCCTCTGCGTGTGAGGGCGCGCACGCGGGCTTCGAGCTCTTGCAGGCTGAAGGGTTTAGCCATGTAGTCGTCCGCGCCGTAGTCCAAACCTTTGACGCGCTCTTCCACGCCGTCCGCCGCGGTGAGGATGAGCACGGGCATGGAGGAGCCGCGAGAGCGCAAGCGTTTGAGTACCTCAAGGCCGTGCATTTTGGGCAGGCCCAAATCTAGGATGAGCAAGTCAAATTCGTCGGTGGTCATCAGGGCGGCGTCAGCTTCTGTCCCACTGGCCACATGGTCAGCTGCAGCGCCGGACGCACGCAAGGTGCGCAACAGCCCGTCGGCCAAGACCAAGTCGTCTTCTGCAATCAGGATGCGCATGGGTTGTCTCCAGCTGGTTCGAATTTTGGCGGTACTAAGGGTGAGATTCTAGGTCCGAGTAAGCCCCGGCATAAGCCTCCAAACCCAAACTCACCACCGTCGCCACATCAGCGCCGACCTCTTGTTTGAATTCGGCTTCGGCTTGCGCAACGGCTTGCTCAAAGGCGGTTAGCCAAGCAAGCCCTGTGTCGGTAAACATGATGCGCTTGGCGCGGGCGTCTTGTGCATC
>CAJBHE010000213.1 GCA_903952885.1 uncultured Burkholderiales bacterium | reverse complement strand
TGCCAACGCGTTCGCGCTGGATTGGCGTTCTGGTTATCAGCCTGCGATGGCACGCGTGGGCTCTGGCGAGTTGGGTTGGACGCGCATTGATGAATTGCATCGTTTAATTTTGGAAGACTTGCTGCCCAAGTTTGGCTTATCGCATTTGACTGAGGCTGAGCGTGTACACCTCAACCGCGTGTGGCACCGCTTAGATGCATGGCCCGACAGCGTGGCGGGCCTACAGAGATTAAAAAATAAATTCACCATTTGCTCGCTCTCTAACGGCAACATTGGATTGCTCACCAACATGGCCAAGCGAGCCGGTTTGCCGTGGGACTGCGTTTTGTCGGCTGAAGTTTTTCGCGCCTACAAACCTGACCCTGCGACTTATCTGGGTGTTGCATCAACATTCGACTTACAACCACACCAAGTCATGCTGTGCGCTGCACATCACGAGGACTTAGAAGGCGCACGCGCAAGTGGCTTGCGCACGGCCTACATTGAGCGACCTTTTGAATTTGGTGCAGCTCAACCAAAAGATGTATCGCCTCAAACTGGTAACGATCTACATGCGCGGGACATTCACGCATTGGCCGACCTACTCGGCTGTTAAACGTACAAAGGCTCTTCTTGCATGGCTTCGCACTGCTCCATCAGCATGTGCGTTTGCCCCGCCCAATAGTCACTAGTACCAAACCATGAGAAGTGCTGCACAAAGGCGGGGTCGTCTTTGCGTCTGGCCAGCCAAGCGCTGTAGTGGATCAACCGCAGAGTTCGCAATGGCTCTATCAACGCCAGCTCATTGCGGTTGAGCTCTCGCATTTGTTCATAGCCGTCTAACAACATCGATAGCTGCTGTGTTTGCTGCGCACGCTCGCCACTGAGCAACATCCACAAGTCTTGAATGGCTGGCCCCATGCGCGCATCGTCTAGGTCTACAAAGTGAGGGCCACCATTGGGCAGTTCTGTGGGTGTCCACAAAATATTGCCAGGGTGACAGTCGCCATGCAGTCGAATTTGATGCGAAGGATGCGCTGCGAATTTATCTTTCGCAATGTCAATCGCTTGATTGCACACGGCCAGCCATTCGGTTTGTTGGTCCATGGGGATGATGCTTTGTGCCATTAGCCAGTCGCGCGATTCAATGGCGAATGTGTTCACATCTAGCGTAGGGCGCGACGCGAATTCTTGCTTTGCACCGATGTTGTGAATGCGCGCGATGAAGCGGCCGATCCATTCCAATACTTCTGCATCGTCTAGCTCCGGCATACGGCCGCCGCGACGTGGGCTGACGCTGAATGCAAAACCATGCGCATGATGCAATGTCTTGCCATGCAAATGAAGAGGCCCAACCAACGGGACTTCCTCTGCCATCAGTTCCGCAGCAAAACTGTGCTCTTCCAAGATTTGGGCATCGCACCACCGCTCCGGCCGGTAAAACTTGGCGATCACCGAGCTGTTGTCATCCAACATGACTTGGTAAACACGGTTTTCGTAAGAACTTAATGCTGTGAGGCGGCCATCGACTTCGAGCCCTAAATTCGACAGGGCATCTAGCACCACATCGGGCGTCAGAGCTTCGTAAACGTGGTGCTTAGCCTCCTTATCAAACACCCCAGACAACCTCTTTGTCTTCGGCGTGTGCGCGACGCAGCATGTCAATGAATGGGACGACTCGTTGCTTCAAACTGATGGCGCGAGGGCCTTCAGCAGTAGACGCTGCCGCCTCATCTTCACGCTCATCTTTGCTTGCATCTTTGCCCGATTGAATGGCCAGTTCTTCTTTCACCACTGCAACATTCAAGGCATCAATGGCAGCGAGCATTTCATTGGGCAAGATGATGCCCTTGGCACCTGGCTCTTTACCAATGAGCTTGAGGATGTGTTTACCTTGAGGCTCCAACATGATGAGGTCGCCCGTGGCTTTCGATTTGAATTTATACAGCATGCCTTCATTGTGCGCTGATGTCGCGCTGCGTCAACTTTGTTTTATCTCACTGTTCTAGCAATCGATCTACAACGGCATGGAATGCCTCTGGGTTCTCAAACATCACCCAATGACCAGCGTTGGGGACGATACTGAATGACGCCATGTTTGAAAGAACTTGTGGCACCTGCTGCAACGTATCTTTGTACAAAGCATCAAACTCGGCCCACACGCCATGCACAGGACATGTCCAGCGTGTTTGCGCTTGAGCCAATACATCGGTGCGTGCAATGCGTCGTCGGCGTAAACGGTCACGAGACACATTGGCTTCTTGCAAGTCAATCACATCCTCGTTCACGCTCTCAGAATGCACAAACATCATTGTGTTGAGGTTGTGCCTGTGCACTTGGCGCTGCGCGGACTTGTCCATGCTGAGGGTCAAGCCACGCATGGGTAACTCTTTGCCAAACAAACCCAAGC
>CAJBHE010000212.1 GCA_903952885.1 uncultured Burkholderiales bacterium | reverse complement strand
TATTTACGGCGTGCTGGTTGCAGCATGCTTATTCTCCTTGACCGTCCGCAGCCGTGCCAGTGGTTGCGGGCGCGGCAACCTTACGGACGCGCTTGACGGCAGTTGTAGGGGCATCAGCGGCTTCAGCGGGTTTATCGCTGCCATCCGTTGGTGCGGCATTGGCCCCTGCAGGGCGACGAGCGCCCGTGCGTGCGGGACGATCGCCTGTGGGGCGAGCGTCACGGCGAGGACCGCGAGGACGACGCTCTTCTTCAGCACGGGGCTCAGCAGCGGCCGGCAGGTCGTTACGACCCAAGGTATCGCCTTTGTAAACCCACACTTTGACACCGATGATGCCGTAAGTGGTTTTAGCTTCAGAAGTTGCGTAATCGATGTCTGCACGCAGGGTGTGAAGTGGCACGCGACCTTCACGGTACCACTCGGTACGTGCGATCTCGATGCCGTTCAAACGACCTGCCGACATGATCTTGATGCCTTGAGCACCCAGACGCATGGCGTTTTGCATGGCGCGCTTCATAGCGCGGCGGAACATGATGCGTTTTTCGAGCTGTTGAGTGATGCTGTCAGCGATCAATTGAGCATCGATTTCAGGCTTGCGCACTTCTTCGATATTGACTGCGACTGGCACGCCCAAACGCGCTGCGAGCTCTTTTTTCAAGTTCTCGATGTCTTCGCCTTTTTTGCCGATCACCACGCCTGGACGAGCCGAGAAGATAGTGATGCGTGCACTTTTAGCGGGACGCTCGATGAGAACGCGAGAAACAGAAGCGTTTTTCAGCTTGGCCTTGAGGTACTCGCGAACTTTGATGTCTTCAGCCAGCATGCCAGCGAAGTCTTTGTTGCTTGCGTACCAACGGCTAGCCCAGTTGCGGCTCACTGCAAGGCGAAAGCCTGTGGGGTGGATTTTTTGTCCCATATCTTCCTATACCTTTCAGTTACCGACTGTCACGTAAACGTGACAGGTAGGCTTGCTGATACTGTTACCGCGGCCTTTGGCGCGAGCAGTGAAACGCTTGAGCGTGGCGCCTTTTTCGACGTAGATGGTTTTCACCTTCAACTCGTCGATGTCTGCACCGTCGTTGTGTTCAGCGTTAGCAATCGCAGATTCCAAAACTTTCTTGACAATGCCCGCAGCTTTTTTCTGCGTGAATGTCAGGATGTTCAGAGCCTGGTCAACTTTTTTGCCGCGGATCATGTCCGCGACCAAACGGCCTTTGTCGACCGACAAACGGACGCCCCTAAGGACTGCACGTGTTTCCATGGTCTTTCCTTATTTCTTCTGGACTTTTTTGTCCGCGGGGTGGCCTTTGAAGGTACGAGTCAGAGCGAATTCGCCTAACTTGTGACCCACCATTTGGTCAGTGATGTACACGGGCACGTGTTGCTTGCCGTTGTGAACAGCGATGGTCAAGCCGATGAAATCGGGCAAGATCATGGAACGACGTGACCAAGTTTTCACTGGCTTTTTATCTTTAGTTGCGATGGCCTTGTCGACCTTGGCAACCAAATGATGGTCAACAAACGGACCCTTTTTGAGAGAGCGAGTCATTTGTTACCCCTTACTTTTTACGACGCGACACAATCATGACTTGTGTGCGTTTGTTGTTACGGGTACGGTAGCCTTTTGTCAGGTTACCCCATGGGTCAACTGCATGACGGCCTTCACCGGTGCGACCCTCGCCACCACCATGTGGGTGATCCACTGGGTTCATAGCGACGCCACGCACGGTTGGGCGAATACCCATCCAGCGCTTGACACCAGCTTTACCCAATTGGCGGAGGCTGTGTTCTTCGTTTGCAACTTCACCAATGGTGGCGCGGCATTCGATATGGATCTTGCGAACTTCACCAGAGCGCATACGCACTTGAGCGTAAGTGCCTTCACGAGCCAACAATGTGGCCGATGTACCGGCTGAACGCGCGATTTGTGCACCAGCACCTGGCTTCAGTTCGATACAGTGAATGGTTGAACCCACTGGAATGTTGCGAATTGGCAAGGTGTTGCCTGCACGGATCGGAGCTTCCGAACCGCTGAGCAACGATGCGCCAACTTCCAAACCACGTGGCGCAATGATGTAGCGACGCTCGCCGTCTGCGTAACACACCAAAGCGATGTGTGCCGTACGGTTTGGATCGTATTCAATGCGTTCCACTTTTGCGGGGATAGCGTCTTTGTTACGCTTGAAATCCACCACGCGGTAGTGATGCTTGTGACCACCACCCTTGTGACGGGTAGTGATGTGACCGTTGTTGTTACGACCCGATTTTTGATGTTGGGGTTCCAACAACGGAGCGTAAGGTTCACCTTTGTGGAGGTGATCACGGGTAACTTTGACGACGCCACGTTGACCGGGCGACGTAGGTTTCATCTTGATGACTGCCATGATTAAGCGGCCTCCCCAGAGATGTTGAGTTCTTGACCAGGCTTCAGGGTCACATAAGCTTTGCGAACGTTGTCGCGGCGGCCCATGGATTTACCAAAACGCTTGGACTTACCTTTTGTGTTGACCACGTTCACGCTTTGAACTTCAACCTTGAACATCAATTCCACAGCGGCTTTGATCTCAGGCTTGGCAGCGTTTTGCAGCACTTTGAAGGTGACGACGTTTTGTTTTTCTGCAACCATGGTGGCCTTCTCGGACACGACGGGAGAGACCAACAATTGCATCAAACGACCTTCGTCGAATTTGGTTTGCTTGTGTCCGTGGCTCATGCGAACATCTCCTTGAGTTGGTCCATGGCACCCTTAGTCACGAGGACTTTACGGTAGTGCACCAATGACAGTGGATCGGCATAACGAGGCTCAACCACCAACACGTTTGGCAAGTTGCGTGAAGCCAAGTACAAGTTGTCATCAACTTCCTCGGAGATCACCAACACGGACTCAAGGTTCATCGCCTTGAATTTGGCTGCCAACAGCTTGGTTTTAGGAGCATCAACCTTCAAAGACTCAACCACAGCCAGACGACCTTCGCGGGCCAACTGGGACAAGATCGAAGCCATACCAGCGCGGTACATCTTCTTGTTGATCTTCTGTGTGAAGTTCTCGTTAGGCATGTTCGGGAAAATGCGACCGCCGCCACGCCACAGAGGCGAAGACGTCATACCCGCGCGAGCGCGGCCGGTGCCTTTTTGCTTGAACGGCTTCTTGGTGGAGTGCTTCACTTGCTCACGGTCTTTTTGGGCACGAGTGCCTTGACGCGCGTTAGCTTGGTAAGCCACCACGATCTGGTGAACCAGATCTTCGTTGTATTCACGACCGAAAACGGTTTCAGGCGCGTCGTACTTGGACGCAGCTTGACCTTGGTCGTTCAGGAGTTCAACTTGCATCAGTTCGCTCCTTTAGCTTTGACGGCGGGATGCACAGTCACGAAGCCACCGGCTGAGCCAGGCACTGCGCCACGGATCAACAACAGTTGGCGAGCTTCGTCGATGCGAATCACGTCGAGGTTTTGTGTGGTCACGATGTCAGCGCCCAAATGGCCAGACATGCGCTTACCGGGGAACACGCGACCTGGATCTTGTGCCATACCGATAGAACCAGGCACGTTGTGCGAACGGCTGTTACCGTGTGACGCGCGCTGTGACTTGAAGTGGTGACGCTTGATGGTGCCAGCAAAGCCTTTACCGATGGTTGTGCCTTGCACGTCCACCTTTTGGCCCACTGCAAACACATCAGTCACAGGCACAGTAGCGCCAGCGGCGTACTTAGCTGCGACATCAGCAGTCACGTGGAATTCTTTGATGATTTCACCGGCTTCGACGCCTGCTTTCGCAAGGTGTCCAGCCATTGGCTTGGTCACACGCGATGCTTTGCGTGCGCCGAATGTGACCTGCAAGGCCACATAGCCGTCGTTTTCCTGGGTTTTTACTTGGGTCACGCGGTTGTTGGACACATCCAACACCGTGACAGGGATCGAATCCCCATCATCAGTGAACAGACGCATCATGCCCACCTTGCGTCCCAGCAATCCCAAACGGATGCTTTGACTCATTGTTTTCTCCAAAACTCTCACCGCAACCACTTCAATTGGCAGTTACGTTTTTGCGTGAAAGACGGTTGATAAATTCCCCATACATATTGCACGGAGCCAGCGAGTATATCGCGAAAACCGCGCCAAGAGCAACTACTCTTTGGCGCGGGGACTGGAATGGGCTGTTGGCCCACCCCAAAGTTGCATTACTGCAACTTAATTTCGACGTCCACGCCCGCTGGCAGGTCGAGTTTCATCAAGGCGTCAACTGTTTTATCAGTTGGGTCCACGATGTCCATCAAACGCTGGTGGGTACGGATTTCGAGCTGGTCTCGGCTGGTCTTGTTGACGTGCGGTGAACGCAAGATGTCAAAACGCTTCATACGGGTTGGTAAAGGCACGGGGCCTTTGACAATCGCGCCAGTGCGCTTGGCAGTGTCAACGATCTCAGCAGCAGACTGGTCGATCAATTTGTAGTCAAACGCCTTCAGGCGGATGCGAATCTTTTGCTTAGAGGACATTTAAATTCCTCGATTACGCAATGATCTTGGCAACCACACCCGCGCCAACCGTCTTACCGCCTTCGCGGATGGCAAAGCGCAAGCCTTCTTCCATCGCAATGGGGTGGATCAACTTCACAGTGATCGACACGTTGTCACCTGGCATCACCATCTCTTTGCCTTCTGGCAATTCGATCGCGCCCGTCACGTCCGTCGTACGGAAGTAAAACTGGGGACGGTAGTTGTTGAAGAATGGAGTGTGGCGGCCGCCTTCGTCTTTGGACAACACATAGATCTCAGCTGTGAAATGCGTGTGTGGCTTGACTGAACCTGGCTTGCACAGCACTTGGCCGCGCTGCACGTCTTCGCGCTTGGTGCCGCGCAGCAAGATACCCACGTTGTCACCCGCTTGACCTTGGTCCAGCAACTTGCGGAACATTTCCACGCCGGTACAAGTGGTCTTGACCGTGTCAATGATGCCCACGATTTCGATTTCTTCACCGACTTTGACGATGCCGCGCTCGATACGACCGGTCACCACAGTGCCGCGGCCCGAGATCGAGAACACGTCTTCCACGGGCATCAAGAAAGCACCGTCCACCGCGCGCTCGGGCGTAGGGATGTAGCTGTCCAAAGCAGCAGCCAACTTCAGGATGGCTTCTTCGCCCAAAGGACCCTTGTCGCCTTCCAGCGCCAATTTGGCAGAGCCGTGGATGATGGGGGTGTCGTCGCCTGGGAAATCGTACTTGTCGAGGAGCTCGCGCACTTCCATTTCGACCAATTCCAACAACTCAGTGTCGTCCACCATGTCGCACTTGTTCAAGAACACGATGATGTAAGGCACGCCCACCTGACGAGCCAACAAGATGTGCTCGCGCGTTTGTGGCATTGGGCCGTCAGCAGCTGAACACACCAAAATAGCGCCGTCCATTTGAGCAGCGCCAGTGATCATGTTTTTCACATAGTCGGCGTGGCCTGGGCAGTCCACGTGGGCGTAGTGACGTGTTTCAGTCTCGTACTCCACGTGAGCGGTGTTGATCGTGATACCGCGTGCTTTTTCTTCTGGCGCCGCGTCAATTTGGTCGTAAGCCTTCGCTTCGCCGCCAAACTTGGCTGACAGGATCGTGGTGATCGCCGCAGTCAACGTTGTTTTGCCATGGTCAACGTGACCAATGGTGCCCACGTTCACGTGTGGTTTTGTACGTTCAAACTTACCTTTTGCCATCTCTCGACTCCGAAAAAAATAGGTCAATCACAAAAAATCTGGTGCCCTTGGCGGGAATCGGACCCGCGACCTCTCCCTTACCAAGGGAGTGCTCTACCACTGAGCCACAAGGGCAAATTTTTGATCGCTGGTCAATCCATTAAAAACCACAGGTGGAGCGGGAGACGGGAATCGAACCCGCGTCATTAGCTTGGAAGGCTAGGGTTCTACCATTGAACTACTCCCGCATCAGATCGGATCAGATCGTCACAGTTGCAGGCCTACCGGCGCATCTACTTGTTGGTTTTCGCTGGTGGAGGGGACTGGATTCGAACCAGTGTAGGCGTAAGCCAACAGATTTACAGTCTGCCCCCTTTAGCCACTCGGGCACCCCTCCGGCGAATCGCGAACTATAGCAGAGTTTTGACCTAATCGCGCGTGATGCGGTCCAAATGACTCACAAACCCCACTCCATACTGACGTCTCGATGCGCCAGCCAAGCGCTGGCCTGCGAAAAGTGACCGCAGCCAATGAAAGGCTGCGGAGGACGCAAAGCCGACAAGGGCGATGGGTGATTGGCTTTGAGTACCAAAGCCTCGCGCTGGTGCACACCAACGTCACGCAAACCGACAAAACTCGGTGGCTGAGCACGAGTTTTGTGCGCAATCAACTCGGCTTTTGCTTGGGCATGCCCACCCCAGAGCATGTAAACACAGGCGGGTGAGGTGCGCGCCACCTCAGCCAACAAAGCGTCGGTCAGCTGCTCCCAACCGCGTTTGGCGTGGCTGGCGGGTCGACCGTCTTCCACGGTCAGACAGGTGTTGAGTAACAAGACGCCGCGCTTCGACCACGCCTCCAACGAGCCACTGATGGGCGCAGGCTGATGGAGGTCGCGCTGAAGTTCTTTGAAGATGTTGCGCAAAGAAGGCGGGGGCTTCACCCCCGGCGCAACTGAGAATGACAAGCCCTGCGCCTGATGCGGGCCGTGGTAAGGGTCTTGGCCCAAGATCACCACCTTGACCTGCGACAAGGCTGTCAGCTGCAAAGCCCACAAAGGGTGCTTGGGGTAAATTACTGCGCCAGCATCAAGGCGCGACTGCACAAAGGTTGCCAACGATGCGCCTTGGGCGCTACGCCAAAACGCATCCAATACGGGCTGCCAATCAGGCTGAACAGACCAATCCGCAGGCGTCCATTGGGTCAATCGCGGTGCATCCGCGACAGCGGCTGCAGGGTCGCCAAACAAACTTCCCGTCATTGTTTTTAAGCGACGAACAACTCTGCCAAAGCTTTACCGGGG
>CAJBHE010000211.1 GCA_903952885.1 uncultured Burkholderiales bacterium | reverse complement strand
TCTACACGACCAAAGACGTGGAGTTCCAAATCGAAAGCTACTTGCGCTACCAAGGCGACAAGTTCAGCGAGTACTTTGATGCCAACACCTATTTGCTCATCACCCGCGCACTCGACTACTTTGACCCAGCCCGCATTTATGGTGGTGATTTGTCGGCGGCGTTTGCGCGCACAGCCGCCAAATTTTTGCTGGTCAGCTTCACCACAGATTGGCGCTTCTCCCCCGAACGCAGCCGCGAGATGGTGCAAGCCTTGCTCAACAACCAACGCGATGTGAGCTACGCCGAAATTGACGCGCCACATGGCCACGATGCGTTCTTGCTGGACGACGCCCGCTACATGAATGTGGTGCGCTCGTACTTTGCGCGCATCAACGATGAACTGGCCACGCCAGTGGCTCAAATCGCACACACCGGAGTTGCCGCATGACCTACGACAACTTAGTGGCTTTTGCCGCCCTTGTGCCCCAAGGCAGCCGCGTGCTTGACCTCGGGTGTGGCGACGGCGCTTTACTGGCCCACTTGCAACAACACAAAGCCTGCACAGGCTACGGCGTAGAGCTAGACGACACCAATGTGCAAGCCTGCGTGCAACGCGGCGTGAACGTGCTGCAACTCAACCTCGATTTAGGCCTCAGCGTGTTTGCCGACCAATCGTTTGACGTGGTGCTGCAAATCGACACCTTGCAACACTTGCGCAACGCCGAAACCATGCTGCGCGAAACCGCACGCGTGGGCAAAACCGGCATCGTCGCCTTCCCAAACTTTGGCCACTGGCCCAACCGCCTGAGCGTTTTGCAAGGCCGAATGCCCGTGACCAAGCGCCTGCCCTACCAGTGGTACGACACGCCCAACATCCGCGTGGGGACGTTCAAAGATTTTGAGGAGCTCGCGCAAAAAAACGGCCTGCATCTGACTGATTTGTTTGGCTTGCAAGATGGCCAACGCGTTGACGTATGGCCCAACTTGATGGCGGGCACTGCGGTGTTTAAGTTCGAACGGACCTAAAGCACGGGACTAGCCCAGCCAGGCACTTAAACCAAAGAAAGCAGACTCAACGCCGCCAGCGCTGCCGTTTCGGCACGCAACACACGCGCGCCCAAACTTAGCGCCACAAAGCCATTGGCGCGGGCCGCAGCGTCTTCTGCGTCGGTCAATCCGCCCTCTGGTCCATTGAGCAACACCCAAGTCTTGGCCGTAGCTGCTGCACCACTGCGCAGGGCAGTCAAAGGCTGCGTAGTCGCGTGCAGTGACAAAACCCCATGCACCACATCAGCCTGCGCCGTTTGACACGTCAGCCAGGCATCTAAACGTTCAGGCACATCAATGAAAGGCACGCGGTTACGCCCGCACTGCTCGCTCGCACTCGCGGCCACGGCTTGCCAATGCGCTTGCTTTTTCTCGGCTCTCTCGCCCGTCAGGCGAATCACGCTGCGCTCGGTCATCAAGGGGGTGATGCGATACACGCCCAACTCGGTGGCTTTTTCAACCAGCCAATCCATGCGCTCGTTGGCGGGCATGCCCACAGCCAAGTGCACTTGAACCGCCGCCTCGCATTCCACATCGCTGTGCTCGCCCACCACCACACGCACGTCGCTGCGGCCCATGTGTTGCACTTCGGCGCTGAATTGGCCGCCTTGGCCGTTGAACAGCGTCAAGGAGTGGCCGGGCTGCATGCGCAGCACTTGCACGTGGCGGGCGGCTGTGGGGGGCAAATCCACCAATTGGCCGGACACCAAGGGTAGGGGGCAGTAAAAGCGCGCCATCCTTAACCTCGTCCGCCTGGCGTGAGCCGTGGGAAGGCCAAGCTGATAGCGGGCTCTGTGCCTTCAATCTTGTCAATCAGGCGCAGCAGGGGTGTGAGCTCGCTGTAACGGCTGGCGGTGGTGCGGATGTAGCTGATGAAACGCGGCGCATCTGCCAAGTACTTGGGCTTGCCATCACGCAGGGTGAGGCGCGCAAAGATGCCGGCCACTTTGAGGTGGCGTTGCAGGCCCATCCACTCCACGGCTCTGTAAAACGCGCCAAAGTCGCTGTGCCAGTCTTCAAAATCCATCAGGCCGAGTTTGCGAGCGCGCTCCCAATAACGGATGGTGACGTCCAGCACAAAGTCTTCTTCCCAAGTCAAAAACGCATCGCGCATGAGGCTGGCGATGTCGTAAGTGATGGGGCCATAGACCGCGTCTTGGAAGTCGAGCACACCCAAGCGTTGTTCGGCGGGGTCATGCGGCATCATCAAATTGCGCGGCATGAAGTCGCGGTGCACATAAACGCTGGGCGCGGCCAAGTTGCGCTGAACGATGGTCTTGAAAGTTTTGTCCAGCATCTCGCGCTGGGTGCTGTCAATTTGCAGCTGGCGGTGTTGGGTAAGGTACCAATCGGGGAACAACGACAGCTCACGCTGAAGCAAGGCCTCATCGTAGGCTGGCAGCACGCCAGGGCGGCTGCTTTGTTGCAAAGTCAACAGGGCATCAACGGCGCGCATGTACAAGCCGTGGTTAGCCTGCGAGTCGTCACGGTTGATGACATCCATCATCGTTTGCGAGCCAATGTCGTCCAGCAACATGAAGCCCTGCCGCTCGTCCCACGCCAAGATGCGCGGGGCGTACAGGCCTGCGTCGAGCATCAGGCGGGCAATACGAACAAAGGGTTCGCAGTTTTCTTTGTCAGGCGGGGCGTCCATGACGATGCACGAGCCTTGGGCTGTGCCGACGCGGAAATAGCGCCTGAAGCTGGCATCCGCCGAGGCCGCCCGCACGCTGGCTGGAAGCACGCCGTGCGCGCTGGCTTGGGCGTCTAGCCATTGATGAAAAGCCGCTTGGCGCTCGGGCTGCGCCCATTCAAGGGGGGCATAGGCTGAGGCTTGGAACGATGCGCTCGAAGCCTGGGAAATGGAGGGTGTGCTCATGGATAATCTAAATTCTACAAACAGCCCCAGGCATCCCGACTTTTCGGGGGTTTGCTTCACGGGGCTGATCAATGCAAGGTCTTCCCGTTTTCATGCAGCTGCCGCATTTTCACCGCCAAATTTTTGCCTTATCGTGGCTGGTGATGGGCATGCTTTGCAGCCACGCTCCTGCTCAAGCCCAAGCCGAAAACAGCCCCTCTTTGATTTTGCGCTCTAGCAGCTTGCTACAGGAAATCATTTCACCCGATGCACGCAAACAGCTGCCCACCTTTCTTGAAAGCAACTCACTGACTGAAAGCGTCAACCAACTCACCACGCTCGAGGGCCAAGTGGTGCTTCGTCGAGGCGAAATTTTTCTCAAGGCAGACACAGTCGATTACGACCAAACCAGTGACTTTGCCAAGGCCCGTGGCAATGTGTACATCAACCGTGCGGGCAATGTCTACCAAGGGCCGGCGCTCGATTTACAACTGGATGCGTTTGAAGGTTTTTTCACGCAGCCAAGCTTTCGTCTGTTAAAAAATAATGCCTACGGCGACGCTTCTCGCATTGATTTTATTGACCCCTCACATACTGTGATGCACAAGGCTAATTTCACGACCTGTCAACGTAAACCGGGACCCGGCTGGATGCCCGATTGGTTTTTCAGTGGTGACAAAATTTCAGTTGATGTTGATCGTAACGTTGGCGTGGTGGAGGGCGGCTCTTTGCACTTCAAAGGAGTCCCGATCCTGCCTTACCCAGAAATCGAATTTCCATTGGATGATGAACGAAAGTCGGGTTTTCTCCCCCCCAGCATTGGCGCGGACAACATTGGTGGTTTGGAATACACCCAGCCTTATTACTGGAACCTTGCGCCCAACCGCGACATCACTTTCACGCCCACGTATTGGAGCCAACGCGGAATCAAACTGAGCACCGAGTTTCGTTATTTAGAAGGCCTGGCACCTCAGCCGCCATTCCAAGGTTTGATGCGTTTTGACTATATGCAAAGTGACAAACTTCGCGAGGATGCGCGCCGCTGGAGCATCAATTACACGCACACAGGCTTGATCAATCCAGCATACGCAGGTGGTGGACTTGGCTTTACTTTGAACGTCAATCGGGTAAGCGATGACAACTATTGGAAAGACTTTTCACTGGGGAGCGCACTGGGTATTCAGCGGCTGTTGTCAAGCGATGTGGGTGTTTCGTGGACGAACGGTTTTGTCACCACAGGCATGCGGGCGCAGAAGTGGCAAACCTTGCAAGACTTGGCCAATGTCAATAACCGAATCACCCCGCCATTTGACCGTTTGCCTCAGTTGACGGCGCGCGTCCAGCGTTATAACTTAGCAGGCGGCTTCGATTTCAGCTTAGACGGGGACTTCACCCGGTTTAGCTCTGCCCGAGAAATCGACTGTGCAAGCGCCAGAACAAACAACACCAGCAAGCTGTTTTACAACTGTGCGCCCAACGCAGACCGCGCGGTGACGTGGGCGCAATTGAGTCGCCCGTTCATCACCCCCTATGGTTACGTGACGCCCAAAATGCAACTGCATGGCCGCAGCTACCAATTTGACGGCGGTTTGCCCAACACGCAGTTCTACAACGGCCACCAAGGTCAAGCCTCCGCTGGCGTCACTGTGCCTACCTTCAGCCTAGATGCGGGCATGGCCTTTGAACGAAGCAGCCGCTTGTTTGATCGGACTTGGACTCAAACTCTCGAGCCACGGGTGTTTTACGTCAACACCCCGTACCGTGATCAAAGCTACCTGCCCAACTACGACTCGGGCGGCAACTCTTTCAACTTCGCCAGTATCTTTACCGAGAACGCCTTTGGCGGACACGACCGCATTTCTGACAGCAACCTACTCACCTTTGGCGTTACTTCCCGCTTCATTGACCCCGAATCGGGTGCAGAAGGCGCTCGTTTCGGAGTGGCTCAACGGCTGCGCTTCAAAGATCAACGCGTCACATTGCCTGACGACCCAACCGCACAATCTGGTCTGAGCGACATCTTGGCTGGTGCGACTTTGAACCTCACGCGCAGCTGGGCTTTAGATTCCACCGTGCAATACGACTCCACCACTGACAACTTTCGCCGCCGAGTGATTGGTGGACGTTACAACCCTGGGCCCTACCGCGTGATCAACGCCGCTTGGCGCACAGAAAACGATGCGTCGGGTAATTCTGTTTCGCAACAATTGGACTTAGGCTGGCAATGGCCTTTACACGACTTATGGGGCAGCGCTGACAGCCATGACGGGCTTGGTCGAGGCCTCGGTGAAGGTCGTTGGTTTAGCGTGGCTCGCGTGAACGTGGACATGATGACCAAGAAGCCCGTCGAATCGATCATTGGCTTCGAATACGATGCAGGCTGTTGGTTGAGCCGAACCGTGATTGAACGTCAGCAAATTGCCGACGGCTTAGCGCGTCAACGCATCTTGTTCCAGCTTGAATTCGTAGGTCTGTCGCGCTTGGGTACCAATGCCATTGGATCTCTTCGCACCAATGTCCCGCGATACCAACCTTTGCGCCAACCCGCCATGCCTGCTAGCCGTTTTGGCAATTACGATTGATCGTCACCATGTTTTATTCAAAAATTCATATTTATTTCGCATCGGCCCTTTTATTCGTTGCGCTGTCTGCCACTGCACAATCAAACACATCAACCAAAGTAAGCGGCCGCGATTTCATCGTGGCGGTCGTCGATTCTGTGCCCATCACAAACCACGAGGTGGTTTTGAGAGCCCCGCAGTTGCATGATCAACTCAAGCAACAAGGCCGTCTTGCGCCTGAAGGTGAAGCCTTGCTCAAAGCAGCGCTAGAGCGCTTGATTGTTGAAAAAGCACTGCTACAACATGCCAAAGAGACCGGGATCACGGTTGAAGAGGACGCCGTTGACCAAGCAGAACAGCGCGTTGCGGCACAAAGCCAAATCAGTGTGGAAGCGCTGCACAAGAAGCTGAAAACCGAAGGCTCAAGTCACGAGCGGTTGCGCCAAAACCTACGCGATCAATTGGTGTTGCAACGCCTGACAGAGCGCAATGTGCCGGGTCGCATCAAAATCAGCGAAGTCGAAATTGACCAAGCTGTACGCCAGCGCCAAAACACGCGTATCGACACCAACCCAGACCTGGAACTGGGCCATATCTTGGTGGCCGTTCCTGAAAAAGCCAGCCCAGCGGAGATTTCCACCCTACAAACCAAAGCACAAACCGCATTGGCCCAACTGAAACGTGGTGACGATTTAGGTCGCGTGGCCAAAGAGTTCTCCAACTCTGCCGAGCGAGACACAGGGGGACTGATGGGTTTGCGCCCTGCCAACCGTTACCCCAGCCTGTTTGTTGACGCGACCAAAAACCTGAACGAGGGTGAATTGACCTTGGTTCGTTCTGGTGCTGGCTTTCATGTGTTGAAACTGATCACCAAACGCGCCAGCCGCATATTGACTGTGACGCAAACCCATCCGCGCCACATTTTGTTGCGCCCAGGTGGTCAGTTGAGCCAATCAGCTGCACGCGCGCAACTGGCGGACTACAAGCGTCAAATCGAGGCGGGTAAAGCCGACTTTGCCAAGCTCGCACGCGAACACTCACAAGACGCCAGCGGACCTGACGGCGGTGACTTGGGGTGGGTTTCCATCGGCATGTTTGTGCCTGAGTTTGAAGAAGTCATGAACAAACTGCAAATCAACCAAATTGCAGACCCAATGGTGTCACGCTTTGGTGTGCACCTGATTCAGGTGCTGGAGCGTCGCGAAGCCCCCATCAGCGAGCGCGAGCTGCGAGATTTGGCACGCAACAACTTGCGCGATGCGAAGTTCGATGAGACCTACCAACTCTGGGCCCAGGAAGTGCGTGGTCGCGCTTATGTGGAATACCGCGACGCACCACAATAAACAAAGCCAACTTTGAAACACATTGCCAGAAAGCGCTTCGGCCAACACTTTTTAACTGACGGGGCCATCATTGAAGGCATCGTAAATGTCATCAACCCCCAGCCGAACGACCCCATGGTCGAAATTGGCCCAGGTTTAGCTGCACTCACGCAGCCTTTGGTCGAGCGCTTAGGCAAGCTCAACGTCATCGAGCTCGACCGTGACTTAGCCCTGCGCTTGCGCGAACACCCACACTTGAACGTGATCGAGTCAGACGTATTGCGCGTGGACTTCACTCAATTAACGTCCGACCTGAACGTGCCCAAGCTGCGCGTGGTGGGTAACCTTCCTTACAACATTTCTTCGCCCATCCTCTTTCACTTGCTTGAACATGTGGCCGTGGTGCAAGACCAGCATTTCATGCTGCAAAAAGAAGTGATTGACCGCATGGTGGCCAAGCCGAGCACCAGCGATTACAGCCGCTTGAGCGTGATGCTGCAATGGCGGTATGTCATGGAGGACGTTTTGTTCGTTCCGCCCGAATCGTTTGACCCGCCACCTCGCGTGGACAGCGCTGTGGTGCGCATGGTGCCACTGGACCAGCCGCCGCAAATCAACGTCAAGTTGATGGAAGACATGGTGAAGGTGGCTTTCAGCCAACGCCGTAAGCTACTGCGCCACACCTTGGGCCGCTGGCTCGAAGGTCGCAACTTTGCAGGCACCTTCGATGTGCAGCGCCGTGCAGAAGAAGTGCCGGTGGCTGAATACGTGGCTTTGGTTCAGAGTCTTTGACCCACAAAAAACCCGTCTGCAGTTGCCTGCGACGGGTTTTGCTTTTGCGCTGCACATTGGCAGCAGGGCAATTAAGCCGCTGATTGCCAATAGCCTGCGTTGAAAGGGCTGCTCATGCGCAAGGCCATGGGCGACACGTCCACCAGCTTGTCGGTTGGCATTTTCTCGCCTTCTTCCAACAACTCGATGCCTTCTGCGCCCAAAGCAGCTTTTTCTGTCGAAGGTGCACGGGCGACCGAGAACGAGTAAAAACATCGGAAAGCCACTTTGCGGTCAGACCAGTAATCAGCCGCTTCGCGGAAGATGTCCAACAGCTGCTCGCGGGCTTCTTTGTCAAACTTGGCGTGTGCAGGAATGTGCTCCAACACCAAAATAAAACCGGGCTGTGGGCCGGACTTGTGCAATGGGTCGGTCATGCCGTCGTACAAGGAGTCAAAGTTCTTGCTGGCTGTGCCAGCCAAGTTGAACTCTTTGGAAATGATATCCAAGATGTCTTGCTTGCTTTGGGCTTGGGCCAAATTGACATACAAAAAATGATGCCCAAGGCCTTGGGCGGCCTCTTGCAAATCAGGCACGCGGAAAGCACGAATGGACTGAACGATATTGGTTTTGATGGTACGCAAAGGCATGGAAATAAGCCGTTCTTAAAACTTCTAAGGATTCACTGAACCTTCGGGTTAACCCGAAAATTTCGAAAGAGTAGTGTCTTCGAAATGAAACAAAAAAGCAAGGGGCCATCCGTATCCGGAGGCCCCTTGAAGGGTTAATTAATTCAAATAGGCTAATTTAAATAGAAAAAACCTGTTTATCGCACTGCACTGGCATCTGCCACGGTCAATGCCGTCATGTTGACGATGCGGCGCACCGTGGTGCTCGCCGTCAAAATGTGCACGGGTTTGGCTGCGCCCAACAGCACAGGGCCAATGGCAATATTGCCGCCAGCCGCTGTTTTGAGCAGGTTGTAGGCGATGTTGGCCGAGTCCAAATTGGGCAATACCAGCAAATTGGCATCGCCAATCAGCGTGGTATCTGCCATTTGGGCTTCGCGAGAATGACCATCAAGCGCTACATCGCCATGCATCTCACCATCGATCTCGAGCCAAGGGGCTTTGGCTTTCACCAAGGCCAAGGTGTCCCGCATCTTGATGGCTGAAGGCATGTCGCTGCTGCCAAAGTTGGAGTGTGATAGCAAAGCGGCCTTTGGCTGGATGCCGAAGCGGCGCATTTCCTCTGCCGCCATGACCGTGATCTCGGCCAATTGCTCGGCGGTCGGGTCGTAGTTGATGTGTGTATCGACCAAGAACACCTGACGGTCAGGTAACAACAACCCGTTCATGGCGGCGTAGGTGCTCACGCCTTTTCGGTTGCCGATGACTTCATGCACGTACTTCAAATGGGTCAGCGGCGTGCTCCAAGTACCACAAATCAGGCCGTCTACCTCACCTTTGTGCAGCATCATGGTGCCAATGAGCGACAAGCGACGACGCATGTCGATTTTGGCAAGCTGAGCCGTCACACCTTTACGAGCTGTCAGCTTGAAATAGGTTTGCCAGAAATCTCGGTAGCGGTGATCTTGCTCGACATTGACCACTTGGTAGTCAACGCCTTCTTTCAGGCGTAAGCCAAATTTTTCGATACGTTGTGCAATCACAGCGGGACGGCCAATCAGCGTTGGCGCTGCCAAGCCTTCATCCACCACAATTTGCACCGCGCGCAACACACGCTCTTCTTCGCCCTCGGCAAAGCACACGCGCTTTTTGCTGGCGCGTTTAGCCGCTGCATAAATGGGCTTCATGATGGAGCCGGACGCATACACAAAACCTTGCAGCCTCTCGATATAAGCGTCCATGTCTTGGATGGGTCGTGTGGCCACGCCACTGTCTGCGGCGGCTTTGGCCACGGCAGGGGCGATCTTCATCATCAGGCGCGGGTCGAACGGCTTGGGAATGAGGTACTCAGGGCCGAAGGCTAAGGTCTCGCCCGCATACGCGGCAGCCACCACTTCACTTTGCTCAGCTTGTGCCAGCTCAGCAATCGCATACACAGCTGCAATTTCCATTTCGTCGGTGATGGTAGAGGCCCCTGCATCTAACGCACCGCGGAAGATGTAAGGAAAACACAGCACGTTGTTGACTTGGTTGTGATAGTCGCTGCGGCCGGTGGCAATGATGGCGTCGTCGCGCACCGCCTTCACTTCCTCGGGTGTAATTTCTGGATTGGGATTCGCTAAGGCCATGATGATGGGGCTGGATGCCATCTTCTTCACCATCTCTGGCTTCAGCACGCCGCCAGCGGACAGACCCAAGAACACATCCGCACCTTCAATGATGTCGCTCAACGTGCGCGCATCTGTTTTTTGCGCGTATTGAATCTTGTCTTCGTCCATCAGCTCGGTGCGACCTTCATAGACCACGCCCGCCAAGT
>CAJBHE010000210.1 GCA_903952885.1 uncultured Burkholderiales bacterium | reverse complement strand
TACAACAACGTGGTGCCTTCATCGGGCAAAGTGTTGTCGGGGGGTGTGGACTCGAACGCCTTGCAACGCCCCAAGCGCTTTTTTGGCGCAGCCCGCAAGGTGGAAGAAGGTGGCTCATTGACCATCATCGCCACGGCCTTGGTCGACACCGGCAGCCGCATGGACGAAGTGATCTTTGAAGAATTCAAAGGCACGGGCAACTGCGAAATTCACCTCGACCGCCGCTTGTACGAAAAGCGCGTGTTCCCAGCCATTCAACTCAACCGCAGCGGCACGCGCCGAGAAGAGCTGTTGCTGCCGCCCGAGATCTTGCAAAAGACCCGCATCTTGCGCCAGTTCATGTACAACATGGACGAGATCGAATCCATGGAGATGGTTTTGAAGAGCATGAAGGCCACCAAGTCCAACGTCGAATTTTTCGACATGATGCGTCGGGGCGGATAAGACCCGTTTTGGCCAGCACTCAGAAGTTGTGCTGCCAATACCGTGCCCTTTGATTTCGCTCGCATTTCACCAATTTCGGTTGATCGCTGCGCCAAGTCGAGGCACCGCAACGCGGCGTCTGCACCACTTGCACGCCTAAATCGCTGTAACGCCTTAAAACATCAGACCTTGGGTGACCAAATCGGTTGCGGTAGCCCGCTTGCACAATGGCCACCGAGGGCTGCACCGCTTCTAAAAAGGCTTGCGTGGAGGATGTGGCGCTGCCGTGATGGGGCACCAGCAACCAATCGGCTCGCAGCGGTTGGCCGCTTTGCACGAGACTTTGCTCTTGCGCAGCTTCGATGTCCCCCACCAACATGGCAGACGCATTGGCAGCGCTCACGCGCAGAACACAGCTCAGAGCATTCGGTTTGAGTTTGCGCTCGTAGTCAGCCGCGCTCGGGTGCAGCACCTCAAACTTCACACCGTCCCACACCCACGATTGTCCGCGCTGGCAGCGCTGCATCCCGCCCAACTGTTGCAATGGGTGCTCAGCAGCAATCGAGGTCAACACATCGGCTTGCGGCTGCATGGCCATCACCGAAGGTGCGCCGCCGCTGTGGTCGCTGTCTTGGTGGCTGATGACAATGCGGTCTAGCCGCTCGCCCCATGCGCGCAGCAGCGGCACCAACACGCGCTGGCCTGCATCGGTCTCAGCCGAGTAGCGTGGCCCAGTGTCGTAGAGCAAGCTGTGCGTGGCCGTACGCACCAACACCGCATGTCCCTGCCCCATGTCGGCCGCCATCAACTCAAACGCTCCGCGCGCGGGGCGCGGCGTTTGCCAGCTGAGCACGGGCAACACCAAAGCCACTCCAAACAACCGAAGCCATATCGGCAAACGCATGGCCCACGTGCCCATACCGACCAGCGCAACAGCACCCGCCCACAGGGGCGCTGCAGGTGCAGACCATTGCACCCAAGACACACCCGCGCACGCTTTGAGTAGCCATACCAACCACTGCAAAGCCTCTGCCGCCACGCTCCAAGCAAATGGCAACACCAGCCCCAACAAACACAGCGGTGTGACCACCAAGGTCACCCACGGCACGGCCAACAAGTTGGCAAACAAACCTACGACAGACACTTGGTGAAACAGCAGCAAGGTGAGCGGAGCCAAACACACGCTCATTAGCCACTGCTCACGCCACATACGCTGCGCAGATGCCCATGCATTTGCCAGCAAACGCCCTCGCCTATTCGGCTGACGGCTTAGCTCTGTCGACGCGTCAAAAACATTCAGCACATCAGAGCGAACCGTCGTCTCCACAGGCGCATGCGAGCCCGAGGCGAACAACACGCCAACCGCTACAAAGCTGAGCCAAAAGCCAGCTTGCATCAGCGCCCACGGGTCTAGCGCCAGCACCACGGCGCACACAGTCAGCCACACCTGCATCAAAGGCCAGCGCAATCCATATATGCGCAGCAGCGTGACCACACCCAGCATCCACACCGTGCGCTGTGCGGGTAAGCCCCAGCCGGTGAACACCGCATACACCAGTGCCACCAACGCCGCGCACGCACTGGCAGCAATGGGTGCAGGTAACCACAAACTCCAAGGCTTGAGGGGCGACCACACATCGCTGCGCCGCCACAGCCAACCCACGCACAGTGCCGCCAGCCACGCGATGCCTGTGATGTGCAAGCCCGAAATCGCCATGAGATGCGCCACGCCTGTGGCGCGAAACACATCCCAATCAGCCCGCTCAATCGCCGCTTGGTCGCCCACCAACAAGGCCGCCACAATGCCTGC
>CAJBHE010000209.1 GCA_903952885.1 uncultured Burkholderiales bacterium | reverse complement strand
GGGCGCAACAGCACAGGCGAAGCACGGGTGCAATCAACGATGGTGGACTCAATGCCCACCTTGCATGCACCGCCATCGAGGATGAGCAGGTCGCCGCCAAATTCACCCGCCACATGCGCGGCGGTGGTGGGGCTGACGCGACCAAACAGATTGGCGCTTGGAGCAGCCACGCCAAGCACACCCAAGGCCTCGGCGCTTTGCAGCACGGCTTGCGCTGTTGGGTGTGAAGGACAACGCAGGCCCACCGAGTTTTGTCCACCGGCGGCCACGGCCGCGACTTCTGGGCGGCGCGGCAAGATGAGGGTCAAGGGGCCGGGCCAAAAGGCATCCATGAGTTTTTGAGCAAAGTCCGGCACATGGCTGGCAAAGCGCTGCACGCCTCGCGCGCTGGCAACATGCACGATGAGCGGATGATTGGTGGGTCGGCCTTTGGCTGTAAAGATTTTATTGACTGCGACATCGTTGCCCGCATCGGCCGCCAAGCCATAGACTGTCTCGGTGGGCAAGCCCAACAGCTCGCCACGTTGCAAAGCTTGTGCAGCGGCGGCAATGGATGTCGAGAATTGGCCACTGAGAATCATGGGCATTGATTAACGTTCGACGAAGCTTGCTTGATAGCGCGGGGCCATCAAAACGCCGCTATGCCCAAAATGGCAGCCGCTTGCTGAGCTACTGCACGCGCAGCCTCTGGCGAGGCGGCGGTGATGTTGAGGTGGCCCATCTTGCGGCCCACACGCGCTTCGCGCTTGCCGTAAAGGTGCAAATGCGTGCCAGGCAAGGCAAGCACTTGTTGCCATACGGGCTCGACTTGCAAAAGATTGGGCCTCAAAGAATTGGGTTCTGACCCTAATTTTTTAAACCACAAGTCGCCCAGCAGGTTGAGCATGATGGCGGGGCTATGCAAACGCGGCTGCGTCAAAGGCAAATCAGCCATGGTGCGCACTTGCAGTTCAAACTGCGACACATCACAGGCGTCTTGGCTGTAGTGGCCGCTGTTGTGCGGGCGAGGCGCGATTTCATTGACGACCAGCGAGCCATCCGCCAACACAAAGAACTCCACGCACAACACGCCCACGTAACCCAGCTCTTGAGCGACCGCTTTGGCGGCGGTGATGGCTTGGCTGGCCAAGGCATCCGGCACGTTGCCAGCAAACACCTCGGTCAACGCCAAGATGCCGTCGCGGTGCAAGTTGCGTTGCATGGGCAAGTTCACCATCGCACCATCGCGGCCACGCGCCACGATGACCGAGCACTCGCTGGCCAAGGGCAGCATTTTTTCTAGCACGCAAGGCACGTGACCGAGCTTGACCCAGCCAGCGGTGAGCTCGTCACGCGTGCTCACGCGCAACTGGCCTTTGCCGTCGTAGCCCATGCGGGATGTTTTCAAAATACCAGGCAGCAGGTCGTCAGTCACAGCGGCGAGTTGTTCTGCGGTGTCAATCACCGCATGCGGGGCCACAGGCACACCGCATTTCACAAAGTGGGCTTTCTCACTCGCTCGGTCTTGCGCCACGGCCACGGCAGATGCAGCGGGTGACACGGGCAATGTGGCAGCGAGTTGCGCCAGCGCGTCGGCGGGCACATTCTCGAACTCGGTGGTCACTGCTTGGCACACGGCAGCGAGTTGCTTCAAGCCTGCGGCATTTAGGTAATCGGTGTGGATGTGGTGATGGCTCACCAAGCCTGCGGGGCTGTGTGCATCGGGGTCGAGCACCGCGGTGTTGTAGCCCATGCGCTGCGCCACATGCGCCCACATGCGGCCCAACTGGCCACCGCCCAACACGCCCAAGGTGGAGCCGGGCAGCAAAGGCTTTAGCGTTTGACTCATAGGGGTGGCAACGTCATGTTGCGCGCCACTTCGGTTTGCGCCACACGGAAGGCTTGCAGCTTTTCAGCCAATGCCGCATCGGTCGACGCGAGCAAGGCCACCGCAAACAAGGCAGCGTTCGCAGCGCCTGCATTGCCAATGGCAAAGGTGGCCACCGGAATGCCTTTGGGCATTTGCACAATGCTGTGCAAGGAATCCACCCCTTGCAAATGCTTGCTGGCCACGGGCACACCCAACACAGGCACGATGGTTTTGGCGGCAATCATGCCGGGCAAGTGGGCCGCACCGCCCGCACCTGCGATGATGGCGCGCAAGCCACGGCCTTGGGCGCTTTCAGCGTAGGCAAACATGTCATCGGGCATGCGGTGGGCTGAAACCACGCGGGTTTCAAAAGAGACGCCAAATTCTTGGAGAATCTGGGCTGCATGTTGCATGGTGTCCCAATCAGAATTGGAACCCATGACGACACCGACTTGGCACTGGGTCATGATGTGGCTGTGTGTGAACAAAAACGAATTTTAAGACGGGACCCCCATGATGGATGTGACGATGGAAAATTTCGAGGTCGATGTGATCGCCGCCTCACAAACCACCCCTGTGCTGGTGGACTTTTGGGCTGACTGGTGTGGGCCCTGCAAATCCCTTGGGCCTGTGCTGGAAAAGCTGGAAACCGCCTATGCAGGCCGCTTCAAGCTGGTCAAGATCAACGCCGACACTGAGCAACAGCTGGCCAGCGCTTTTGGCGTGAAAAGCCTGCCCACCTGCATCTTGCTCATGGGCGGCCGCCCTGTGGACGGGTTCATGGGCGCATTGCCTGAAGGCAAGGTGCGCGAATTTTTAGACAAGCATCTGCCGTCCGACAACGAGCTAGCCGCAAAAGCCGACGCCCAAGAAGCCGAGCAACTCATCAACGCGGGCGATGCGCAAGCCGCCATCGCCAAACTGCAAGAAGCTTTGAGCCTCAACACGGCTGACGACGAAACCCGTTACAACTTGGTCAAGTTGCTGATTTCGGTGGGCGAGCTGGAAGAAGCGCAAGCAGCGCTAGCGCCCAAACTGACCGAAATTCCGCTGCAACTGCGCTTTGACGCCCTCAACTACTGGCTGCAAGCCTTGGTGTTTGTGGCTACCGACGAACGTGCCGCTTGGACGTTCGAGCAGTTCGAAGCCGCCATTGCCCAAAACAAACGCGACTTTGACACCCGTTTGGCCAAAGCCCGCGTACTGATAGCCGCCGAGTTGTTTGAAGCTGCCATGGATGAACTACTAGAAATAATCATGCGCGACAAGACGTGGAACAACGATGTAGCGCGCAAAACCTATGTGTCCATCTTGGAACTGATGACGCCACCCAAGCCCAAAACGGACGATGCCGCCTTCGGCAAATCCGCAGGCGGCATCGAGTTAACCGGGAAAGCTGCGGTGCAAGAAGACCCCGTGTTGGAGTTGATCTCTCGCTACCGCCGCAAGCTCAGCATGGCGCTGAACTAAGGTTTTAGTCCTTCAACCGATCCCAAGCCTCTTGGTACTTGGCGGCGGTTTGGGCAATCACCTCTTGCGGCAAATGCGGCGCGGGGGGTGATTTGCTCCAAGGCTTGCCTTGCACTTGGGCTGTTTCCAGCCAGTCGCGCAAGAACTGCTTGTCGTAGCTCGGTGGGTTCACGCCGTCTTTGAAGCTTTGAGCGTAGCTGTCAGCAGGCCAGTAGCGCGATGAATCTGGTGTGAGCACTTCGTCCATCAACACGAGGTCGTTGTTGGCATCCAAACCAAACTCAAACTTCGTATCAGCAATGATGATGCCTTTGGCCGCCGCCACATCACGCGCGGTTTCGTACAAGGCGATGCTGACGGTTTTGATTTTCTCGGCTAAGCTGCTGCCAATCATTTCCACCACTTGTTCGTAGGTGATGTTCTCGTCGTGGTCACCCACGGCAGCTTTGGCGGCGGGCGTGAAGATGGGCTCTGGCAACTTGCTGGCGTTCTTCAAACCTTTGGGCAGCTTGACGCCGCACACCGCTTGGTTTTCTTGGTATTCCTGCCAGCCGCTGCCGGCCAAATAACCACGCACCACCGCTTCTACTGGGATGGGCGTCAAACGTTTGACCAACATCGAGCGGCCGGTGACTTGCGCCACTTCATCCGCGCTCACCACGCTCTCAGGCGCTTCGCCGGTCAGGTGGTTGGGGCAAATGTGGCCGAGCTTGCCAAACCAAAACAAAGCCATTTGGGTGAGCAATTCGCCCTTGCCCGGAATGGCTTCGCCCATGATGACGTCAAACGCGCTGATACGGTCTGAGGCCACCATCAAGATGCGGTCGTCACCCACGGCGTAGTTGTCGCGCACTTTGCCGCGTGCGAGCAAAGGCAAAGAAGTCAGCGCAGAAGTGTGAAGAGCGGTCATGTATTACTTCACCAACTGAGCGAGTTCGCCCTTGGCGTACTTGGCCGCCACAACAGAGAGGCTGTCGCCCTTGATCTTGCCGCCTTGGCCTTCGCAACCGAATTCCAAATAACGTTGTTTGCAAATGTTCATGGCGGCTTCGCGGGCGGGCTTGAGCCACTCGCGGGCATCGAACTTGTCTGGGTTCTCGTGCAAGAACTTGCGCACCGCGCCGGTCATGGCCAAGCGAATGTCGGTGTCGATGTTGATCTTGCGCACGCCGTGCTTGATGGCTTCTTGAATTTCAGACACGGGCACGCCAAACGTCGTTTTCATTTTGCCGCCGAACTGGTTGATGATGGCCAACAGATCTTGCGGCACGCTGCTTGAGCCATGCATGACCAAGTGGGTGTTGGGGATGCGTGCGTGAATTTCTTTGACGCGACTGATGGCCAAGATGTCGCCCGTGGGCTCGCGTGTGAACTTGTACGCGCCGTGACTGGTACCGATGGCAATGGCCAAAGCGTCGAGCTGCGTGGCTTTCACAAACTGTGCGGCTTCTTCTGGGTCGGTCAACATTTGGCTATGGTCGAGTTTGCCCACAGCGCCGATGCCATCTTCTTCACCGGCTTCGCCTGTTTCCAAGTTGCCTAAGCAACCTAACTCGCCCTCCACCGACACACCCACTTTGTGAGCCATGGCCACCACTTGTTGGGTGACTTGCACGTTGTATTCAAAGCTCGAAG
>CAJBHE010000208.1 GCA_903952885.1 uncultured Burkholderiales bacterium | reverse complement strand
TATACCCGCGCTGGCGGCGTGTCTCTTGCGTGTCTGCTCGAAGGACACACCATCCCTATGATGGATAAAAATGGTCCAGGTCAAACCAATTTTTCATTTCAGGAGAACACTTTGCGCATCGCTACTTTCAAGCTCAACGGTCAACGTCATGTGGGCCAAGTTTCTGCAGACGGTCACCACGTCACCGCTTTTGCACTTACCGAAGATCAAGCGCACCTCGGCGCTCAGCCCATCATCGATGCGCTCGTCGCTGGTCATGCGCTGCCAGCGTTAGTCGGCACACCGCACGACATCACGCATGTTCATCTCGAAGCGCCCTTGCCTGTGCCACGCCGCAACGTATGGTGCGTCGGCCGTAACTACCACGCACACGCCAAAGAGCTCCAAGCCTCCGTCTTCAAAGACAGCAACACCGACACCAAAGCGTGGCCCATCGTGTTCACCAAAGTGCCAGAGTGCGTGGTTGGCCCACATGACGATGTGCATTTGCCAGGCGCCGCCATATCCGACCAAATCGACTACGAAGCCGAGCTTGCTGTGGTGATTGGCAAAGGCGGCAAGAACATCACCCAAGCCGATGCTATGAGCCATGTGTTCGGCTACACCGTGGTCAACGACGTGACCGCACGCGACGTGCAAATGCGCCACCAACAATGGGACATGGGCAAGTCGTTTGACACCTTCTGCCCCATGGGCCCGTGGATCATCACCGCCGACGAATTGGACGGTCGAAAAACACGCGTTCGTTGCTGGGTCAACGGCGAATTGCGCCAAGACGGGCCCACCGAAAACATGATTTTCGACATCCCCACGTTGATCGAAACCATCTCTCGCGGCATCACGCTCTACCCCGGCGACATCATCGCCACCGGCACACCTGCAGGTGTGGGCATGGGCTTGACTCCTCCCCGCTACATCGCCAAAGGCGATGTGATACGCGTCGAAATTGATGGTGTGGGCAGCATCGAAAACCGCTTCGTTTAAAAAACTCTAAAAGCAGGCAAGTATTTCCCTGACCTGCTGGTTAAAGCATCGAAGGAGACAAATCATGAAACGACGTCAATGGATACGAGGTGCGTTGAGTATGGCTATTGCCTTGCCTACTGCATTCACCGGCCTCCCGGCAATCGCACAAACCTACCCGACCAAGCCCATCACCATGGTCGTTCCGTTTCCACCGGGCGGCGTGGCTGATACGGTGGGTCGCCCCGTGGCTGAAGCCATGGCGCGTTACCTGAAACAGCCCATGATTGTTGAAAACAAAGGTGGCGCAGGCGGTGGCATTGGCATGGCGCAGGTGGCCAAGTCAAAAGGCGATGGCTACACCGTGCTCATGTCTTTGTCTTCCTTGGTGGTGCTGCCTGAAGCCGACAAAGTTTTACAGCGCGCACCGATGTACCAGGTGAACCAACTCAAGCCCATTGCGCGCTTCACCGCAGACCCCACCGTTTTGGTGGTGCGCAGTGACAGCCCGTGGAAAACCTATGCAGAGTTCATCGCTTACGCCAAGACCCATCCAGGAAAAATTTCTTTTGGGTCGTCTGGTAACTACGGAACCATGCATGTACCGATGGAGCAACTTAAAGTCGCCACCTCCACCTTCATGCTGCACGTGCCCTACACCGGCGCAGCCCCTGCGGTCATGTCTTTGCTCAGCGGCCAGATTGATGCGGTCTCTACCGGACCCGCTAGCGTCAAACAACAAATTGCAGCTGGCCGCTTGCGCGCCTTGGCGCATTGGGGTGAAGGTCGTTTGGCTAGTATGCCCGATGTGCCCAGCCTCAAAGAGTTAGGCGTGCCTATCCAGTACTCACAATGGTCTGGCATGTTTGTGCCTGCCGACACACCTGCAGCCGTGGTGGACAGCTTGCGCCAAGCTGCCAAGTTTGCGGCACAAGATGCACGCGCCGTCGGAGCCTTGACTGCCTCTGGCACCTCTTTCATGTACCAAGACGCGGCTGAATTTGAACGCTTTGTGCAAGCCGATGCCAAAGAGATGAGCGCCCTCGTCACACGCATTGGCAAAGTCGACTGAAACTTTACTCATCACGGAGACAAAACATGATTCACTTTCCTCACTCACTCAAGCTCATCGCTGTGGCTTTAGCACTCGGCTCTGGTCTAGCCAATGCCCAAAGCTACCCTAACCGGCCCGTCAAAATCGTGGTGCCATTTGCAGCGGGCGGCCCTGCAGACAACTACGCGCGGTTCATGGCGCAGCGCTTGACCGATGAGCTCAAACAACCATTTGTGGTCGACAACAAGCCAGGCGCTGGCTCCATCATTGGTACAGACTTCGCGGCCAAGTCGCCTGCCGATGGCTACACCTTGTTGATGATGTCCAACACGCAAACTGTGAATGAGTCCCTCATTCCTAAAAAGCCATTCGCGCTGATGAAAGATTTTGTGGGCATCGCCCCCGTGAACTACTCCAACTTGCTATTGGTGGTTCACCCGTCTGTTCCAGTAAAAAATGTCAGCGAGCTCGTCGCCTTGGCCAAGTCAAAGCCAGGCAAGCTCAACTTCGCATCGTCTGGCAACGGCACGCCTTATCACATGGCCGGTGAGTTGTTCAAGTACATGGCAGGCGTGGACATGACCCACGTGCCCTACAAAGGCAGCTCAGGCGCACGCACCGACATCGTCGGCGGCCAAGTCGACGTGATGTTTGATGCAGAAACCACCATGGCCGAATTTGCGCGCAACGGCCAAGTGCGCATGTTGGGTGCTACAGGCTTGGCACGCTCAGCCAACTTGCCTGACGTTCCCACCGTGGCCGAAACCGTTCCCAAGTACGAAGCCACCATTTGGCTGGGCTTCATGGCCCCCAAAGGTACACCGGCTGACATCGTGACCAAGCTCAACGCTGAGATGCGCAAGATCGTCAAAAACCCAGAAGTCAAAACTGCTTGGGCTAAACAAGGTGCAGTGCCCCTGTCGATGACCGTAGCCGAGTTTGAGCAATACCTCAATGCCGACATCGCCAAGTGGGCCAACATCGTCAAGGTGTCTGGCGCGAAAGCAGACTAAACCATGAGCAACTCGGAGGTGGCGTTTCACGTCAACGGACGCGAGGTGTCAGTGCAAGACCAGCCAGGACAAACCTTGCTGGATATTTTGCGCAACACACTAAGCCTCAAAGCCACCCGCATGGGTTGCGCTCAAGGTTCCTGCGGCGCTTGTCGCGTGATGGTCGATGGCCATGCCATGGCTGCGTGCGAAACCCCGCTGTGGTCGTTACAAGGCAAGCACATCACCACGGTGGAAGGCCTCGGCACTCGAGAGGCTCCCCACGCTTTGCAAACTGCCTTCATCGAAGAACAAGCCATGCAATGCGGCTTTTGCACCAGCGGCATCTTGATGTCAGCCGCCGCTTTGCTGCAACGCCAAGCACGCCCCACACGACAAGACATTGTGCAAGTGCTTGACGGCCATCTGTGCCGCTGCGGTGCGCACAACCGCGTGATTCGGGCTATTGAAAAAGCAGCATCCAAGTCTGCGCCAGTGTGATGTCTGAATCGCTCAAAGCACATCCCTTATTGCGTCAATGGCTGAGCTTAGGCGCAGCGGGTCAGGTGCAAGCCTTCTCTGGCAAGGTGGATTTGGGGCAAGGTATTTCACACGCATTGCGACTGATCGTG
>CAJBHE010000207.1 GCA_903952885.1 uncultured Burkholderiales bacterium | reverse complement strand
TAAAGAGAAAAACAAAATCACCATCGTCACAGGCGGTGCCACTGCCCGTTTGACCAACGAAGACTGCGCTCCGGGAACAGGCATTCACTACTTGATGGATACGGTTGCCTTGAGCAACGTGGTGGGTAAGCCATTGTGAAAGACTGTGGCGACAGCTGGTTCTTCTTGACGGCTGATTACGCCTTTGGACACTCGCTCGAAAAAGACACCAGCGAAGTGGTTAAGGCCGCAGGCGGCACGGTCAAGGGTTCTGTGCGTCACCCACTGTCCACCGGCGACTTCTCTTCTTTCTTGTTGCAAGCGCAAAGCTCTGGCGCCAAAGTGGTGGGCTTGGCCAACGCAGGTGGTGACACGGTTAACAGCATCAAGGCTGCAGCTGAATTTGGTCTGACCAAGAAGCAAAACTTGGCTGCTTTGTTGATGTTGATCACCGACGTGCACGCCATTGGCTTGAATACCGCACAAGGCTTGTACTTGACCGAAGGCTGGTACTGGGACCTGAACCCAGAGACGCGCGCTTGGGCTCAAAAGTACGAAGCTGAGATGAAGAAAAAGCCCAACTCTAACCACGCCTCGGTGTACTCATCGACCATGCATTATTTGAAGGCTGTCCAAGCTGCGGGCACGGATGACACGGCTGCGGTGATGAAGAAGATGCAAGACACCCCTATCAACGACATGTTTGCCAAGAATGGCAAGCTGCGTCCTGATGGCCGCATGGTGCACGACATGTACTTATTCCAAGTCAAGTCGCCTGCAGAGTCCAAAGGTCCATGGGACTACTACAACTTGAAGGGCACCATCAAGGGCGAAGACGCATTCCAGCCACTGGCTCAAAGCCGTTGCCCTGCGTTTAAAAAGTAATGTGCTGACACGACGGGCTACATTGAGTAGCCCGTTTTATTGAACCAGATTTATGACTGAAATTTTTGGCGTACCCATTCAAGCTTTGATGGGGCAGCTCATGCTGGGCTTGGTAAATGGCTCTTTCTATGCCATCTTGTCGCTGGGGTTGGCCGTGATTTTTGGCATGCTCAACATCGTCAACTTTGCGCATGGCGCGCTCTACATGGCAGGCGCTTTTTTTGCTTGGATGCTGCTGAACTATGCAGGCATCAATTACTGGATGGCTTTGGTCATTGCACCCATTGGCGTTGGCCTAATTGGCGTGTTCATTGAAAAGACGATGCTGCGTTGGTTGCATCAACTCGACCATTTGTATGGCTTGCTGCTCACCTTTGGTTTGGCGTTGATTTTGGAAGGCATCTTCCGCGAGTTTTATGGCTCATCAGGGTTGCCCTATGAGCTGCCCGAGGTATTTCGTGGCGTGTTTGACTTGGGCTTCATGATGCTGCCCAAGTACCGCGTGTGGGTCATTGTGGTGTCCATCGTGTTGTGTTTCGCCACATGGTTTGTGATTGAAAAAACCAAACTCGGCGCTTACCTGCGTGCGGGTACCGAAAATCCCAACATGGTCAAAGCTTTTGGCATTAACGTGCCCTTGATGGTCACACTCACCTATGCGTTTGGCGTAGGCTTGGCAGGCTTGGCCGGCGTAATGGCTGCACCGATTTATCAGGTCAGCCCGCTGATGGGCTCCAACATCATCATCGTGGTGTTTGCTGTGGTGGTGATTGGTGGCATGGGCTCTATTTTGGGTGCCATCATCACGGGTTTGGGTTTGGGCTTGGTGGAAGGTTTGACCAAAGTATTTTTTGCAGAAGCGTCGACCACGGTGGTATTTGTCATCATGGCGGTTGTGTTGTTGATCCGGCCAGCAGGCTTGTTCGGGCGGGAGAAGTGATGGGCAAACGTTTGATTTACGGCGCGCTGTTGCTCGCCCTGTTGGTAGCGCCCTTTGTGGGCTACCCCATGTTTTTGATGAAGGTGTTGTGTTTTGGCTTGTTCGCCTGCGCCTTCAATTTGTTGATTGGCTTCACCGGCTTGCTGTCGTTTGGACATGCCATGTTTTTTGGTTTCGCCGCGTATGTGTCGGGTCATGCCGCCAAAGCATGGGGATTAACGCCTGAGTTGGCGGTTTTGGCGGGCACCTTGGCTGCCGCATGCATTGGCCTGTTCACGGGCTGGTTGGCGGTGCGACGGCAAGGCATTTACTTTGCGATGGTCACCTTGGCTTTGGCGCAAATGATTTACTTCATCTGCGTTCAGTCACCGTTCACTTATGCAGAAGACGGTATTCAAAGCATCCCACGCGGCAAGCTGTTTGGTGTGTTGGACATGAGCAGCGACACCACCATGTATTACTTGGTGCTTGCCATCTTTGTGGCCGCCTTTGCACTGATTTACCGCGTGGTGCATTCGCCGTTTGGCCAGGTGTTGAAGTCCATTCGCGAGAACGAACAACGCGCTTTGTCATTGGGCTACAACGTTGACCACTACAAATTGTTGGCGTTTGTGCTGTCTGCCACGCTCGCTGGCTTGGCAGGTGCTACAAAAGCCATTGCCTTTGGTTTGGCTACGCTGACTGACGTAGGCTGGCAAATGTCAGGTGAGGTGGTGTTGATGACTCTGCTGGGCGGCATGGGCACTTTGATTGGTCCTGCTGTAGGCGCCGCTGTCATCATCACGATGGAGAACTATTTGGCCAGCTTGGGCTCTTGGGTCACTATCATCATGGGTTGTACCTTCGTGGTCTGTGTCTTGGTGTTCCGCCGCGGCATCGTCGGGGAAATTGAGCACCGCTTGGGCGGTAAAGACTAGGCCTTGTTCTCAACCGAGGCGCTCAGTGCGCGACGCGGTTTGCGTCGTCGCACAACTCATCCAAAATCAAAGCGTCTGGTTCAAGTCCAATGCTCCAGTACACCATCAACACGATGATTTTCAGGTCGTCTAAATGGAGTGGGTTACCAGGAATGGCCATGGCGCGGTCAAGCACGATTTCCCGCATGTGGGGCGACAGCACCCCAGCAGACTCAAGGAAGTTGATGAAGCCCAAGCAAGAAGCGCCTAAATGGTCTTGTTCGGCCACCGAATAGACGCGCATGCTTTGGGCGGACTCGGTGTGGTGCTCTCGCTTGGCTTGGCTGATGTCGATCAGCTCGGTTTTGTGGGACGCCAAATTCAGCTCGTCGAGCCACGACAAAGCTTGTTGGATGTCTTCTAATTCAAAACCAGCAGCACTGAGTTTGCGGCCTAGCTGCTCCAGCTCAGGACACGCATCGCCTCGCCAATAGTTTTCATAGACGAATACGAGCACTTCAAACATGAATCCAATATACATGGTTTTTGTGTCGTAATTTGTCATATATATGGGTGATGACCCTAAATCATGCAGTGCCCAAACGCTGAAACAATCCGCCAGGCAAACGCCCCACAGCTCCGTCTAGCTCAAGCGTGAGCAGCTGCGCTTGTAGCGTGGCGGTGTCTAGTCCGCAACGGGCTTGTAAGGCGTCCAAGCTGACAGGGGCAAAGCCCATGTGGGTGAGTAGCGGGTGTTCATCGCAGGGCGACCCAGCATCTTCTTCGTCCTCTAGCGCATCGGCTAACAAGTTGACTTGTTGTTGCGGGGCAAGCTGCAACTCTTCCAGGACGTCTTGGGCGTTCTCCACCAATTTGGCGCCTTGACGGATGAGCGCATGGCAGCCGTGCGATTGCGTGGCGTGGATGGAGCCCGGAATGGCCAACACCTCGCGGTTCAAATCCAGCGCCATCTTGGCGGTGATGAGCGAGCCCGATTTCAACGCGGCCTCGACCACCAGCGTCCCCAAACCCAGAGCCGCAATGATGCGGTTGCGTTTGGGAAAGTGGTGTGGCAGTGGTGCTGTGCCCAAGTGGTATTCGCTAATCAGCAAACCATGCAGCGCAATCTGTCCTGCCAGGGCTTGGTGCTGGCGCGGGTACACCCGGTCTAGTCCCGTGCCCACCACGGCCACAGTGTGCCAATGCTGATCAATAGCCGTGGCCCTTGAGCCGCCACGCAGAGCACCTGTGTGTGCCGCACCATCCACACCCAACGCTAGGCCTGACACCACGCACAAGCCAGCGATACAGAGCGCTTCGCCAAACTGCTCGGCTGTTTGCGCGCCTTGTGGCGTGGGGTTGCGGCTGCCGACAATCGCGACCGCATTGCCCATGGTGCGGTCTGTTTGACCGGCCACATAAATCATCAACGGCGGGTCGGTCAGCTGCAGCAACTCGGACGGGTAGAGCGGATCGCCCAGTGTCCACAATGCGTGGCTGTATGTATCGGGCTGGTGCATGAGCCACTGGTGGGTGCGCACGGATTGCACTGCCAGCTCGTTGGGCACATTCAGTAGGGCTTGCGCTTGAGCAGCGGTGGCCACTTGGCGAAGTGCTGCTTCGGTCTGTTCAAACACCGCTAGGGGGCTCCCAAAGCATGCCAGCAGCCGACGAGCGGCATCGTTGCCCACGCCCTCTGTCATGCTCAGGCGCAGCCAAGCGCGTAATTCGTTTTTGTCCATGTGCCCCTCCTGTGTGGATAAGGGCTAGACGCTATTCGCAAACTGACCGATGTATTGCTACATTTGATTCATAAAAACTCACAGTCAGCTTGCGACCTAAGAGTCTTAGTGGTTGTGCATCATCTGCATGTCGTGTGTCGCATCAGCGCCGTGACTTAACAGCGATGGGTCGAGCATGCCGGCAATCATGGCGATGTGCCCCAACACCAAAAACAAGGCTATGCAAGTGGCGTGTAGTTTGCGTTTGTCTTCGGCCGATGTACCTGCGTTGACCAAGCCAAGTTCCATCAGCGCGATGTAGATGAGCGGTAATCCGCCAATCAAATAGCACCCCACGGCAATCACATCAATGATGCTGCGCCACTCGCCCGCTTGGGTGATGGGCAGTACGGCCGTGTTCATCAAGTAGACGATGATTCCCACAAAATAAATGCCTACCGTGATGCCTGCTGCACGGCTCAGGCTGTGCACCCACCCCGTGAAGTTACGAGTAAAAAGTAGGTATAGCTCGGTGATGGCCAGTGTCTCGGCTAGTACCACGGGGATGGCCATAAAAATCAACAGGTTCCAAGGTTGATTGACCGAGAGCAGTTCCATGTAATGCGTCATGTTCATGAATTTCTCCAAACAAAGATCAAAGGTCCTAAAAAAGGGCGTGGGTGTTCTAGCTTTGAAGAAACAGCCTAGGTGGCTTGAATTGCTGGTTGGGATGGTCTTTTAATACCAGCGTGCGAAGCACGGGGTTGAGCAACTCTGCGCCATGCAAGGCCGTCAACATCTGGGTAAATGTTCCAGCGGTAATGCCTGGACAACACGAGTGTCCGCTGAGCTTGCACGACTTGGCGTGGGCAGGTGCATGTGCAGAGGTCCCAGGTTCTTCGTTGCACGCGTGGGACTCATGTGAAACCACTAACTCTAAGGCGGGCGCTTGCAAAGTCTCGACAGGCATCGCCACAGCATGAAACACGCTGCTGAGTAAGCTGATGCAAAGGAGGAGACAAAATTTGCGCACCTACTCATTTTAGGCCTGCCTTTTACAATATAGCTATGCCCAAGTTAGACATCCTCCGATTCCCCGACCCCAAGCTCCACACCGTCGCCAAACCCGTCAAAGAGATTGACGCGCGCATCAAGACCTTGATTGCCGACATGCTGGAAACCATGTACGACGCCAACGGCATCGGTCTTGCTGCTTCGCAAGTGGACGTGCACGAGCGTTTGGTGGTGATAGACACCTCTGAAGAGCGAGATCAACCCATCGTGCTCATCAACCCCGAAATCGTTTGGATGGGGGATGCGCGTGTCAAAGGCGAAGAGGGCTGTTTGTCAGTGCCCGGTATTTACGACGGCGTTGAACGTGCGACACACGTCAAGGTCAAGGCGATGGATGAGCACGGCCAAGAGCGCACCCTTGAAGCTGAAGGCTTGTTGGCCGTGTGCATCCAACATGAGTTGGACCATTTGTTGGGCAAGGTGTTTGTGGAATACCTCTCGCCCTTGAAGCGCAACCGCATCAAAACCAAATTACTCAAAGCTTTGCGCGACGATGAATAAATGAGTCAACCGCTTCGCGTCATCTTCGCCGGTACGCCCGAATTTGCGGCTGAGGCCTTGGCTCAAATTTTGGCCGCAGGCCACACCGTCCCCCTGGTGTTGACCCAGCCCGACCGCCCCGCTGGTCGCGGCATGAAGCTGCAAGCCTCGGCGGTGAAGCAGTTGGCCGTGCAACACAACATTCCTGTGGCACAGCCGTTGAGCTTGCGCCTAGACGGCAAATACCCAGACGATGCAGCCGCTGCACATGCAGCCATTGCAGAAGCTATTTCGACACATCAAGCGGACGTGATGGTGGTGGCGGCCTATGGTCTTATCTTGCCGCAGTGGGCGCTGGATGCGCCGCGCTTGGGCTGCCTCAACATTCACGCCTCGCTGTTGCCGCGCTGGCGCGGCGCTGCGCCGATTCACCGCGCCATTGAGGCGGGCGACACGCAGAGCGGCGTGGTCATCATGCAAATGGACGCAGGCCTAGATACCGGCGACATGTTGCTGACCGATGTGCTGGACATTGCCGCAGACGACACCACAGCCAGCCTGCACGATCGCTTGGCTGACATGGGAGGCGCATTGGTAGTGCGAGCCTTGGCTGATGCACAGGCGGGTAAGTTGCAGCCGGTGAAGCAACCTGAAGCTGGCATTACCTATGCGCACAAAATTGAAAAAGCCGAAGCCGCGGTGGACTGGCTGCAGTCTGCCGAAGCGATTGGCCGACGTGTGCGTGCGTTCAACCCTTTCCCTGCTGCCTCCGCCCAACTGGGTGCAGAAGTCATCAAGTTGTGGCGTGCCACGGTGGAACACACCGAGCATAAGCAAGCAGCAGGGACGGTGATCAGCGTTGACGTGCACGGTGTGCGCGTCGCCTGTGGTCAAGGTGTGTTGTGCGTGACGGAGCTTCAGCGCGCGGGTGGCAAGCGCTTGAATGCGGCAGATTTTTTGCGTGGCTTTGCACTGACCGCTGGCCAATGCTTTGAGACGCTCAGCGACAAAAAGAACACCTGAAAAACTGACGCATGTTTTGGCAACGCAAGCTCTATCAACATCCTGAGTTCAATGTCGGGGCTCGCGACCTCGCGCCGCAAGCCTTTGGACAAATTGCATGGGCGCTGATGACGGGCGTGGCCTTGGTCAAGTCAGGCATGAGTGTGTTTGAGTCGGTCTTCATGACCTTGGTGGTCTACGCTGGCAGCTCGCAGTTGGCGGCAACGCCGCTCATCATGGCGGGTGCGCCTGCTTGGGTGGTGCTGGCCGCGGGCTTTTGTGTGAACTTGCGCTTTGTGGTGTTCAGCTTGCACATGCGCGGCTACCTCATGCACTTACCGCGCTTGCCGCGCATCGTGGCGGGCTACTTCACCACCGACCCGGTCTATGTGTTGTTCACACTTCGCTTTGCCCATCCTGCACATACCGACGAACAACGCCACACACAAGAAGCCTATTTGGCCGGATTGAGCTTTGCCAACTGGACCAGTTGGATTTCGTGCAGCCTGCTGGGCATTGCCCTGGCCAACGCCATACCCACCTCATGGGGTTTGGGTTTTGCCGGTATTTTGTGTTTGTTGGGCATTCAGTGCTCATTGGCCAGCTCGCGCTTGCGCGTGTGGTCGGCCGTTGTGGCTGGCATGGTCGCTGTGCTGGCGTATGGCTTGCCTTTGAAGCTCAACATCGTGGTGGCCATTCTCATGGCGGTGTTCGCGTGCTTGATGGCTGAGCAACTCAAGGCCTTGAAAGAGAGGCCGGCATGAACAGCACCGACTTGAACGTGACCGACGCCTGGACCCTTTGGGTCATTGTGGGTTTGGCCATCGTCACAGCCGTTACGCGCAGTTTTTTCTTTCTTAGCAACCGCGAGTGGCATTTGCCCCACTGGGCGCAGCGCGGCTTGCAATATGCACCCATCGCTGCCCTGTCAGCCGTGGTGGTGCCTGAAATTGTGATGAGCCAAGGCGAGCTGATCGCCACTTGGCAAGAGGCCCGCATTTATGCAGCAGCGGTGGGCGTGGCGGTTTACTTCTTCAAGCGCAATGTGCTGCTGACCATCGTGTTGGGCATGGGCGTTTATTTGCCCCTGCACTTAGTGCTTGGCTGGTAATTAGCTGCGAACAAAAAGTGTGATGAGTTCATCAGGCCCCACTTGGCGGCTCCTGTGGCCGTGCACTTTGGCGTCAAACGTGGCGCCTGCGGGCAACACATCGGCCGAGTAAAAATGCTCGCCCGGGCCAAACACGCGCGACGTGCCGTCTTGCAAAAAGATTTCCATCTGACCCTCCAACACAAACAACCATTGCGGGTTGTCGGTGCAATGAAAGTCGCTGCGAAACCCCACAGGGCTGCGGCGCAGCTGCATACCACCACTGGCCATAAGTGGCGACAAGCGCACTTGCGGTTTACCTTCGGACAGCGCGACGGTTTCCTCGCGGAAACGCGCGAAGCCGTCGGTGTCGGTGAAGAGGATGACTTTGTTGAATGTGCTCATGGCCCTACTTTAGCGCGGCGCTAGCCTGTGGCTGCTTACGCGCACGAGACAGCCATGAGCCAAGCAGCTCGTTAGCTTGTTCACAATCGTGCTTTTACACAGGAGCAACCCATGAGCAAAGTAGCAGTCGTGACAGGTGCAAGTTCAGGTATTGGCAAAGCATGCGCTTTGGCTTTGTTGGCGGATGGCTGGCAGGTGGTGTTGGTGGGGCGTCGTGCGGATGCGCTAGAGGCCACCGTACAAAGTGCTGGGAAACATGCAGCTAACGCGTGGGCGGTGTCCTGTGATGTCAGCCATGAAGACGAGGTGGCCAAGTTGTTTGACAGCGTGCGTGCCAAATATGGCCGTGTGGATTTGCTGTTCAACAACGCTGGCATCTTTTTGCCCGCCAGCACGCCCGCCGATTTGTCAGGCGCTGACTGGCGTCGTTCGGTGGATGTCAATTTCAATGGCGCGTTTTATTGCCTGTCTCACGCGTTCAAGCTCATGCAAACGCAATCGCCTCAGGGCGGGCGCATCATCAACAACGGTTCGATTTCGGCGCACGCGCCGCGTCCTGGCTCTATCGCTTACACGGCCACCAAGCACGCCATCACGGGCATGACCAAGGCGGCCTCGCTCGACGGGCGCGCGTTTGACATTGCGGTGGGCCAGATTGACATTGGCAACGTGGCCAGCGACATGACCGAGAAGTTTGCCGCGGGCGCTGTGCAGGCCGACGGCAGCGTGAAGCCCGAAGCCCGTATGGACATGCAAGGCGTGGTCGATAGCTTCATGGCCATGGCGCGTTTGCCACTGACGGCCAATGTGTTGTTCATGACGGTGATGGCGACCAAGATGCCGTTTGTGGGGCGCGGATAATTCGGCCGGAAGTGCCGCTTGGTTAGCCAATCTGGCGCAAGCTTGAACTTTTAGAATAGCGGCAGTTTTTACTTTTACCGCTTACTTCCATGACTATCATTCGCTTCTCTGATTTGTGCGCCAACGGCTCGGCCAAAGGCAAACGCGTGTTCATCCGCGCAGATCTGAACGTGCCTCAAGACGACGATGGCCAGATCACGGAAGACACGCGTATCCGCGCGAGCGTGCCTGCCATTCGCATGGCGCTCGAAGTGGGTGCGGCGGTGATGGTCACCTCGCACTTGGGCCGCCCCACCGAAGGTGAATTCAAACCCGAAGATTCACTGGCCCCCGTGGCCGAGCGTTTGAGCGAGCTGTTGGGCTGCCGCGTGCCGCTGATTTCTAACTGGGTGGACGGTGTTGACGTTGAGCCAGGCCAAGTGGTGCTGCTTGAGAACTGCCGCGTGAACATTGGAGAGAAAAAGAACAACGATGAATTGGCCCGCAAGCTGGGCGCGTTGTGCGACATTTTTGTGCACGACGCCTTTGGCACGTCGCACCGCGCCGAAGGCACGACTTACGGCATCGCGCAATACGCGCCCGTGGCCTGTGCAGGCCCTTTATTGGCCGCAGAAATTGACGCCATCGCCAAAGCCTTGGCCAACCCCAAACGACCATTGGACGCCATTGTGGCGGGCAGCAAGGTGTCCACCAAGCTGACCATCCTCAGGAGTTTGGCCAACAATGTGGACCAGCTGATTGTGGGCGGTGGCATTGCCAACACCTTCATGCTGGCCGCTGGCCTGAACATTGGCAAGAGCTTGGCCGAACACGACTTGGTAGGTGAAGCCAAAGCTGTGATTGACATCATGAAAGCACGCGGCGCTGAAGTGCCCATCCCCACCGACGTGGTGACAGCTAAAACCTTCGCGGCTGACGCAGTGGCCACCGTCAAGAAAGCCACCGACGTGGCAGACGACGACATGATTTTGGACATCGGCCCAGAGACTGCAGCCAAGCTGGCCGCTCAACTGATGAAAGCCGGCACGATTGTGTGGAACGGCCCTGTGGGCGTGTTTGAATTTGCCGCATTTGAAAACGGTACGAAAACCATTGCACACGCCATTGCCGAATCAAGCGCGTTCAGCATCGCAGGCGGTGGCGACACCCTGGCGGCCATTGCCAAGTACGGCATCGAAAAGCAAGTGGGTTACATCTCGACTGGCGGCGGCGCTTTCTTGGAAGTGCTGGAGGGCAAGACCTTGCCTGCGTTTGAGATTTTGACCCAACGCGCTGCGGGTTAATTCAACCAAACTCACCAAGCACAAGCAAACGCAAACAACTGACGGCTCATGCTGTCTTGGCTCACGGGCCGCCAGCCTTCGGGCACGGGCAGGGCTTTGATGGCAGGGCCATTGCCCATTTTGTTGGGGTGGCTGCTGGCGCTGAGGGTTTTGTATTTGCCTTCGGTGCAGTCGTAGTCGATGTACGACTTGACCGATTGTTGGCCTGTGGCGTCGGGTGCTTGTAGGTCGTACACCACCCACACGCGGCGGTTGTAGCCCATTTTCACGATGGCGCTGGAGTCGATGTAAACCGTGGCCACTTCGTTGCGTGTGACCGTCACCCACATGGCTTGTGACGCAGTAGATGCAACGGCTAACAAAAACAAAACAATGAATTTCATGAGGACAAAGCGTACAAGAAAAAGCCCCGCAATTTCATCTGAATTGGCGGGGCTTTGGAAGGCTTGACAAAAATCAACGGGTGATTAAGCAGCTTTCATGGCCCGAGGGCTGGTGACCTTGCCGTCGTATGTGGTCCAACTGTCGGTCTTGAAGTCATACAGTTTGCAGTCGCGAGCGGTTTGCACATACCAGCTCCATGAGAACGGCTGAACGATGATGCGTTCTGGCAGCAACTCTTCGAGTTTGCTTTGCGCTTGCTTCAGCTTGTACAGAGGGATGCTCATGTCCAAGTGGTGAGCGGTGTGCTCCATGATGTGGTGCATCAGCGCGCCGATGTTGAACGGGAAGGTCAAGTGCACGGTGGTGGACACAAAAGGCGAAGCCTTTGACCAGCCTGTGCGCTCTTCGTGCCAAGAGACGTCCACATGGGTGTGATGCACGTAAACCACGAAACCAATCATCGTCACCCAGAAGAAGAAGGGCAAGGCAACGCCCATCAACAAAATGTAGCCAATGGTTTGCTCAGTGGCAATGGCAGCCCACACCATGACAGCGACCCAAGCCGAGCCAAAGGCCGTGATGAGCAAGCCATCTTTGATGAAGATGGGGCGGCGAGTGGGCATGTGCTTCTCGTTGGGGAACACCATCTTGTTCCACCAGATTTCGATCATGTAGTACAGGCCAGGTGCCCAGCCGCTGCGGTAGATGCGGTCTTTTATTTTGGCGCCCGTGCTCAAGGCTGCGTACTCTTCGGGGGTGTAAGGCGCCCACACGAAGTCGAAGTTTTTGAGGTTGGTGTAGCCGTGGTGCACCACGTTGTGGCCGATGTCCCACAGGCTGTAGGCTGTCAATGACGGCAAGAAGGCAATGCGGCCCAGCCACTTGTTGAGGTTGCGGTGCGGTGTCAGGCTTTGGTGGCAAGCGTCGTGTCCGATGATGAACAAACGGCCAATCACGAAACCAGCGGCGCAGCCGCTCAGGAGCTTGGCCCACCAAGTATCGAAGTACACCGTGCCGGCCAATAAAGCGGCCCACAGAACGTAGTCAACAACCAGCATCAAAATGGCTAGCGCGGTGGTGCGCTCAGCCAGAGGAATTAGCCACTCACGCATGACTTTGCGGTGCGGCATGGGTTCGCCGGGGAGGATAGGTTGGATGTGTGTGGCCATAGGTAACGAATCTTAGGTGAGCGGTTTTGATGCGCACTGATTTGCATCAATTGACTAAGAATTATCGCCGTTTCGGTCTGAAACGGGTGTTTACCCGTTCAGCCCCAAAGGCTTTGAGGCTGGAAGCGATGCTAAAAGAAGACATTCATGCGGTTTGTGGCAATCAACGCGTCACAGCTTCGAGCTTTAAGCATGCAAGAATGAAGTCAATAGAAACCCACAGGAGAACCACGCATGGCCCGTCACGCCACCAAAATTGTTGCCACCTTAGGACCTGCTTCCAGCGATCCCGCATTGTTGGAAGCCATGATCCGTGCTGGTGTGAACGTGGTTCGCCTGAACTTCAGCCATGGCAAAGCCCAAGACCACATTGACCGCGCCCGTTTGGTTCGTGAGGCCGCTACTCGTGCTGGCCGCGAAGTGGCCATCATGGCCGACTTGCAAGGCCCCAAGATTCGGGTGGGTAAATTTGCCGAAGGCAAGGTCATGCTCGAAAATGGCTCCAAGTTTGTGCTCGATGCCTCACGCACCGAACCCGGTGACTTGCAAGGCGTGGGCCTCGACTACAAAGAGCTCCCCCGAGATGTGAAGCCTGGTGACTTGCTGCTGCTGAACGACGGCTTGATTGTGTTGACCGTCGATCTGGTGCGCGGAGAGCAAGTGCACACCACGGTCAAAGTGGGCGGCGAGTTGTCAAACAACAAAGGCATCAACAAACAAGGCGGCGGCTTGACTGCGCCCGCCTTGACCGCCAAAGACATGGAAGACATCAAAACCGCGATGAGCTTCCAAGCGGACTACTTGGCCGTGAGTTTCCCCAAAAACGCCACCGACATGGAAATGGCACGTCAATTGGCCAACGTTGCGGGTGCGCCCTACAACCACAAACCTGGCTTGATTGCCAAAATTGAGCGCGCCGAAGCCATCCCGCTGTTGGACGAAATTTTGCGCGCCAGTGACGGCATCATGGTGGCGCGTGGCGACTTGGCTGTGGAAGTGGGCAATGCCGTTGTACCTGCATTGCAAAAGCGCATGATCAAACTGGCTCGTCAGCACGACAAGGTGGTGATCACCGCCACCCAAATGATGGAGAGCATGATCACCAACCCCGTCCCCACCCGCGCCGAGGTGAGTGATGTGGCCAATGCCGTGCTGGATGGCACAGATGCCGTCATGCTGAGCGCAGAAACGGCTGCGGGCAAATATCCGCTGGAAACCGTGGAAGAAATGTCCAAGATTTGCGAGGCCGCCGAAGCCGCCGAGGACGTGGAGCTGGACGCCGATTTCAAAGGTCAAACCTTCACGCGCATTGACCAATCGATTGCCATGGGCGCGCTGTTCACGGCCCACCATTTGGGGGCCAAGGCCATCGTGGCGTTGACGGAATCTGGCTCCACCGTGTTGTGGATGAGCCGCCATCGCATTCACATTCCCATCTATGCGGTGACCACCAAAGTGGCGTCGCAACGACGCATGGCTCTGTTCCGTAACGTGCGTGCCTTGTTGATGGACACCAGCGCGGACCGTGAAACCGCGATGGCCCAAGCCGAAGCGCACCTCAAATTGCGCGGAATTGTAGACACGGGCGATGTGTATGCCATCACCTGCGGCGACCCTATGGGCACACCGGGCGGGACCAACATGATGCGCATTTGCGAAGTGCGCTGATGGTGTTTGAACTGCCGCCTTTAAAATTGCCAGCAGTCACATCAGTTTTTAATTTTTGAGGATTCCCCATGGCACTCGTATCGATGCGCGAACTTTTGGACCACGCTGCAGAGCACGGTTACGGCATTCCAGCTTTCAACGTCAACAACTTGGAACAGGTGCAAGCCGTAATGATGGCTGCCGACGCCGTAGGTGCGCCTGTGATCTTGCAAGCCAGCGCCGGTGCACGCAAATACGCGGGTGAGCCATTCATCAAGCATTTGATCCAAGCTGCAACGGAAGCCTACCCCCACATTCCTTTGGTCATGCATCAAGACCACGGCACATCGCCCAAGGTTTGCCAAGGCGCAATTGACCTTGGCTTTGGCTCCGTCATGATGGACGGTTCGTTGATGGAAGACGGCAAAACCCCCTCTAGTTTTGAGTACAACGTTCAAGTCACTCAGCAAGTGGTGGCCATGGCTCACAAAGTGGG
>CAJBHE010000206.1 GCA_903952885.1 uncultured Burkholderiales bacterium | reverse complement strand
GCTCACAGGTGACGGCCGCAACATGTCTATCTGGTTTGACAGCAGCGTGGAAGGCCTTGATGCCGCTAGCTTCGGTTTGGACAAGGGTGGTTCAGTGGCTCAGGTTTCTCAAATCAAATTGGGCGACCCTTCGACTGCAACACCTGCACCCACTTCGGTGACGTTCAAGCTCAACGGCCATCAGCTCACAGTGCCTGTCGGTGCAGCCGCATCGCCTGCTGACTTAGCCAACGCGATCAAAGATTACATCCAAGCCAAGGTGGCTGACCCAACTGACTCGGTGGGCGCAGACTTGAAAAACATTGGCTTTTCTGTGGTGGGTGATGCCTTGCAAGTGACCTCCAAGGTCGCAGGCTCTGACTTCACGCTCACCGGTGCCTCTGTGTCGCCAGCAACATCCGATATGGACATGCAACTCGAAACTCTGACGCCTAACAGCGTGGGTAACAACGATGTGACGGGCATCTACAACGCCACAGCGAAATCGACCACGGCCAAAACACTTTACGGCACCGTGCGCATGGTTTCTGACCCTGCCTTGTTGCCTAACTTGCCAGCCCCCGAAGGCGCACCTCCATCAGACAAGTTGGCAATGCAAAAAGCCTCGGGCAAGCCTTTCACCGTGTCTGTCGGTGACGACGGCTTCGGCAAAAACAGCAACTTCGCAGCCATGGGCTTTGAAGTGGGCACATTCGGCGGTCAATCGAGCGCTGCGATGGATCCTCCACGTGTGGGCCGCTTGGCATTCCAAGTAGGTGCCAGTGCCAACCAAATGATCACGATCGATTTGGCTGACTTCGGCAAAAACGGTTCGATCACCAGCCAAATCACGGGTGATGTCGACTTAAACGTGGAGCAACGTACCGCACGCATCAACACCCGCGAAGGTGCAACAGCCGTGTTGACCATGCTCGATGATTCGATGGACAAGATCAACGCCACACGCGCCACCATGGGTGCGGTGATGAACCGCTTGGACCACGTGATCAACAACTTGACCAACGTGTCGATGAACTTGTCTGCTTCACGGAGCCAGATCGAAGACGCGGACTACGCACAAGCGTCGACCAACTTGGCCAAGACACAGATCATGCAACAAGCTGCTACTGCAGTGCTGGCGCAAGCCAACACCAGCCAGCAGTCGGTGCTGAAACTCTTGGGCGGTTAATGGCATCCAGTAGTCCCACACCCTTACCCAAGGGGCCCAACTGCTGGGAGTGTCGCTATATGGCGATCACGTGGGATGTGCGCATGCCTTATGGTTGCAAGCTCATGGGCTTTCGTTCGAAAGTAGTGCCTTCTTTGGAGGTGCTGCGCACGGACGGGCGTTTCTGTGGCGGTTTCTCCCCCAAACCGGCTAAACAACAAGCTCAAAAAGCTTCCAAAAAGCCTGTCGGTAACTCGTCGCAACGTCGAGAAACTGACCCTCGCAGGCCCATTTACCACATTAATTTAATTACTTAGGTGTCAGTTTAAGCTGGCACGGCCTTTGCATAACAGTCTTACCTTTATTTCGGACTGTACTCAAAGTGAATGCTTCTTCTG
>CAJBHE010000205.1 GCA_903952885.1 uncultured Burkholderiales bacterium | reverse complement strand
GGCTGGCCATACCTACCGGTTTGTTTCGAACCGTCGACTTCGCCGTCACCACACGCGTAGCGCCTAGCAATGTTTTGGGGGCCGCTTGGGGCTTGTCTGAGTCTAAACGCGCTGGAAAACTGGGGCGTTGTTTCATGCCTGCAAGACGCCCAAACGCTCTGCCCATTCAGGCAAAGTGGCATGTTCGGTCAAGTCCACATGCAGCGGCGTGACAGACATGTGGCCTTCAAAGGTGGCATGAAAGTCAGTGCCTTCGCTGTCGTCCTTGGCGGCACCTGCGCTGCCAATCCAAAACATGGTGTCGCCGCGTGGGCTGGTTTGGGTGATGACACGTTCAGCCGAATGGCGACGCCCTAAGCGAGTCACGCGCAAAGGCTTGATTTGCGCAACGGGTTGATTGGGAATATTCACATTTAGCAACCAAGGCGCACCCGAGATGTGACCTTGTGCATGCATCTGCAGCACCAACTCGCGGGCTTTGAAAGCGGAGGCATCAATGTGTGACCAGCCTTTGTCAACTTGCGAAAAAGCGATGGCGGGCACGCCAAATAAATAGCCTTCCATGGCCGCGCCCACCGTGCCAGAGTAAATCGTGTCGTCGCCCATGTTGGCGCCATTGTTGATGCCAGACACCACGAGGTCGGGTTTGTAGTCAAGCAAGCCAGTGAGGGCGATGTGGACGCAATCGGCAGGCGTGCCATTGACATAGCGAAAGCCATTGCTAGCTTGGTGCACATACAAGGGCGAATGCAGGGTGAGTGCGTTGGACTTGGCGCTGTTGTTGTGTTCGGGGGCGATCACTTCGACGCGGCCCAAGTCTTTGAGGGCTTCGTACAAGGCTACGATGCCAGGGGCTTGAAAGCCGTCGTCGTTAGAGATCAGAATATTCATGGTGCTTTTTGGGGGTACAGACGAATTGTAGGTTCGGACTGTGACAGGTCACAGTGCTTAAGGACTTGTGCGTAAGACGCCATAAGCCAGCATCAACAAGGTGCCCGTCAGCAAAGCTGGTACCAAGCGGCGCTGTGGACTGGACACCATCACTGCCACACTGAGCGCACAAATCAACACACGCAGCAACACGGGCACGGTGGCCAGCAAACCCAGTGGCATCAAAATCATGCGCACGGTCAACGCTGCCACCATCGCGTAGGTCACAGCTGACAGCCATCGAAACACCTCGCTGTCTTGGTTTATGTGACCCGAAAGCTTCACGCCTGCAGCCCGGCAAATGTAGGTGCCTAGGCATGCGGCGGTAAGCGCAAGCCAAACGCCCCAGCCTTGCATGTCAGCGTTCATACTTGTACCTCAACAGGCCGTGGTCGCAACCAACGGCGGTCAATCGTATAGGCGGCGGTACCTGCCACCAAGCCCGTGACCAACAAACTGCTGTCCGCATCCCACACAAAAAATAAGGGGCCCAACAAGCAGCCCAAACCAATGGCTATGCGATTAGCCCAAGGCTTCACGTCGGTGAACGTGAGCAAAAAAAACAAAGGGTTAATGAACACCAAACCCAGGGTGATCGCAGGAGGTACCCATCCAGCCACGAAGTAACCTAAGACCGTGCCCAAAGGGGACATTAACCAACATGGCAAAGCCAAACCAACGAAGTAATTCAAGCGGTGCTGAGGGGATATGCGGGGAAACTCGCGCATTGACACAGCCCAAGCCGTCATAGCCAACATATGCACCCACACATAAAGGAGTGGATTGCGGTCGCGCCGATGAAACTGGGGGAAAAGCGTTACCACCATGGTGACAAAGCGAGT
>CAJBHE010000204.1 GCA_903952885.1 uncultured Burkholderiales bacterium | reverse complement strand
GACGCGGGTGTAGGCCTGTGCGAATCTCTAGAATATTTGCCACACTCCAAAAGGTCCCGCCATGACAGGCACCATCCGCATCCGTGGCGCACGCCAACACAACCTCAAAAACTTAGACCTCGACATTCGCACCGGCGAACTCACGGTGGTGACCGGCCCCAGCGGCTCGGGCAAATCGAGTTTGGTGTTTGACACCTTGTATGCCGAAGGTCAGCGTCGCTATGTGGAAACCTTCAGCGCCTACGCGCGCCAATTTTTAGACCGCATGGACCGCCCCGCTGTTGACAAGGTGGAGGGTGTGCCGCCAGCGATTGCGATTGACCAAAGTAACCCCGTGCGCAGCTCGCGCTCCACCGTGGGCACGATGACCGAGCTGAATGACCACCTGAAGCTGCTCATCGCACGCGCCGGCAGTTTGTTTGACCGCCAAACCGCGCAGCCTGTGCAGCATGACACGCCGCAAACCATTTATGCAGAGCTGCAACGCCGCTGCGCAGCGCAGCCGCAAGACCCGCGCCTCATCATGACTTTTCCTGTGGAGTTGCCCGCCAACACCACGGCAGCCGAAGTGGAGCAGTGGCTGAGCGCAAGTGGCTTTACCCGCATACACGCTGAACGCGAGGTGGCAACGCCCACAGGCCCGCGCAAATTGCTGGATGTGGTGGCCGATCGTTTCAAGCTCGGCAACACCGAACAAGCCCGTGTGGTGGAAGCGATTGAGCTGGCCATCAAACGTGGCGGTGGCCGATTGAATGTGTTTTGGTCATTAGATGCCGAAGCCACGCCAGAACTTTGGCGCTTCTCTACCGGCCTGCATTGCCCCGACAGCGATCTGCGCTACAGCGACCCCATCCCCTCGATGTTCTCTTTCAACTCGGCGGTGGGCGCGTGCGAGACCTGCCGTGGTTTTGGCCGCGTCATTGGCGTTGACTACGGGCTGGTGATTCCGAACGACAAGTTAACCTTGAGAGCAGGTGCGATCAAAACCATTCAAACCCCAGCGTGGGTGGAGACGCAAGAAGACCTCATGCGCCACGCCGAAGCCGAAGGCATCCCGCGTGACACGCCTTGGTACAAGCTCAGCCAAGAGCACAAAGATTGGGTGATCCACGGCTCGCCTTTGTGGAAAGGCAAATGGAACCACCAGTGGTACGGCATCAAGCGCTTCTTTGAGTACTTGGAGAGCAAGGCCTACAAGATGCACATCCGCGTGCTCTTGTCCAAGTACCGCAGCTACACACCGTGCGGTGCCTGTGCAGGCGCTCGTCTGAAGACCGACAGCTTGCTGTGGCGCATTGGCACCCAAGAGCACGCCGACGCGGTGCTGCCGCCTGCCAAACGTTTCATGCCCCAAGGCGTGCAATGGACCCGTGCGCAGCTCGAAGCCATGCCGGGTTTGTGTTTGCACGACTTGATGCTCTTGCCCATCGACAAGCTGCACCAGTTCTTCAACGCCACGCAGGTGGATGTGGCGGGCGCAGATGCCCAAGCCTTGCATTTGCTGATG
>CAJBHE010000203.1 GCA_903952885.1 uncultured Burkholderiales bacterium | reverse complement strand
GGTTGAGCACGGGCGATGCAATGGCCACACCTAGAGACAACGCAAACCACACCAGCACGAGGCGGGTGAGTTGGATGGCGTGGCGAAGCTGTTGCATGCGCGGAATTATGACGCATGTCAAAAACCAATCGAAACGTCCGGCTAAGGAGCGTCATACGCGGCTTTATTGACCTCCGTCAATGATCTATGCGCCAGATAAGCGCAACATGAATTCAACAAAACCAAGGAGCTCAGATGGACGCACAACACGCCACCACCTTCAAGCAAAAGCTTGAAAATCAACGCGCCGCGCTACTGGCACAAATCGCCGAGCAACGCGGCGGCAAAGCCAGCCGAGCAGAAGTGGCTGCCGAACATTTCGCGCACAACGAAGATTCAGACGCGCAAGTCAACACCGCACGAGACTTGGAGTTCGCCATCAACGAGCACGAAACCGCCGAACTGGCTGCAATTGACGAAGCTTTAGCCCGTTTGAACGCAGGCACATATGGCCACTGCATTGACTGCGACGCCACGATTCCCGAAGTACGCCTGAGCGCCGCACCCGAAGCAGCCCGCTGCATTGGCTGCCAAGAAAAAACCGAACACAACCACCACTAAGAGAGAAAGAAAACATGACTACTTTTCACGCCGTTGTTTGGATGGACCACAAAGAAGCCCACGTGTTGATGTTTGACCGTGAGCACGTAGAGAGCCAACGCGTCAAATCACGCAGCCATCACAAACACCAAGGCAAGCCCAACGAAGTTGCGCACCTGTATGCCGACATTGCCAAAGCCCTTGAAGGCACACACGAAGTGTTGGTGACAGGCCCAGGCTTGGCACGCGACGAGTTTCGCGAGTGGTGCAATCAACACCATGCCCATGTGAACGTGGTGGACAGCGTGACCAGCGACCACCCCACCGATGCGCAGCTGGTGGCCATGGCACGTCAATACTTCAAGAAGTTTGACAACATGGGCGCTGACCCAGCGCTCGTCAAATAAGGGACAGCGGCGCCAGCTCTTGCTCAATCGCACCAAAAACGCTTTGACCATCTTTGCCTTTGGCTTCGATGCGCACCGTGTCGGCAAACTTCATGAAGTCGGTGGTGGCTTTGTCATCGAGCGCGGTTTCCATGGCGCGTTTTTCGGCGATGCAGCTGTAACCTTTGGGCCATTCAGTTGTGCCATTTTTCTCGAAGCCTGCGTTACTCACTGTGCCGCTGCTCACCACCGTGCCCGCGCGCAATGCGCGAGTTTTACTGGCATGCGCCACGATCTGGCCGAAGTGATGCGTCATGTCTGTGCCTGCGTCGCACATGCCCACCTTGCGGCCGTTCCATGCCACTTGCACCGTCAGGTGCACACAGCCGTTGTCCCAAGCGTCGCCCAGCTCGTCCAGCGTCACGGCCACGGGGCTGAATGAGGCAGCGGGGTGGCTTTGCACGCTGTACGTGACGTTGCGCAGGGTGATTGCGTTGGACAGCATGACCAAGCGAATGCTTTCAAGCGCATCGTCAGCCGAGGCGCGCATGGGCACGTCGCCTGTGATGACGGCGATTTCGGCAGAAAAGTCTGCGCCTAAGTTTTCGTTGGCACACAGCACATGGTCGTGCGCGCCCAGCAATGCATCACTGGCGGCTTGATGTACAGCTAAGTCGCCTTCACCCTCACCCAACAAGTCGGCGTGGCTGGCGTAGGCTGTGCTTGTCAAGCGCTGGTAGGCGCGTGGCAACGGAGCCATGCACAAAGCAGGGTCGAAAGGAAAGGCGTGGCGGGCTTTGCCGTTGTTGAGGGTTTCATACAAGTCTTGCAACTGAGGAGCAATGAAGCCCCAGTCGTCCAGCGCTTGCTGCATGCGGGTGGCGATGCCCGTCGCATAATGCGCGGTGCTCAGGTCACGCGACACAACCACCAACTGGCCATCGCGTGTTCCGTCTTTGTATGTGGCTAATTTCATGCCACGATTCTATGAAAGAACGCTGCCCCGCCATGCACGCTCGTGCCCTGCCCTCTAGCCCTGTGAGTCCGCCGCATTTGCAGCGCAAGCATGCGGTGCTGTTGGTGGCTGGCGTACTGGTGTTGCACCTGTGGCTGCTGGCAGGTGGGCCCATGTGGCTCACACCCGAGCCCGGCGAACCGCTGCGCCCCCAGGCCATGGTGACACGCCAAATCGAAGTCGCTGCACCTCGCGCTCCACAAGTGCCAAAACCTGCTCAGGCACTGAGAACCAAGCCTGCGCCGGCCGACAGCGTAGAGACAAGCACCGAAGCTAGCGCTAACAATAAGCCTCTTTCTAAGCCATTGAACTTCGACGACTTTGGCGGCGATGTTGCCGCACCCGTCAGCCTGCCGCCACGCAGCGCTTCAGGCCTAGACTTGCCGCCCCACAGCCGCACAGGCAGCGATGGTCTGACACAAGCTACGACTTTCAGAGCACCCGAATCGGCGCTGCTGAAATACCAAGTGCTTGGCCAAGCCAAAGGCCTGAACTATTGGGCATCCGCCGAATTGGCGTGGCAACAAGACGGGCAAACCTACGACTCGCGGTTGACCGTGAGCGCGTTTCTCTTGGGCTCACGCACGCAAACGAGCAAAGGCACTTTGGGCCCAGAAGGCTTGATGCCCACTCGCTTTGGTGACAAAAACCGCAGCGAGCTGGCAGCACACTTTCAGCGCGACAAAGGCATCATCAGTTTCAGCGCCAATTCGCCTGACGCGCCCCTGCTCAAAGGCGCGCAAGACCGGCTGAGCGTGGTGATTCAAATCGGCAGTTTGTTGGCAGGAGACCCTGCGCGTTTTCCGCTGGGCACGATGTTGTCTTTCCAAACGGTTTCGCAGCGCGAGGCGGAGGTGTGGCATTTTTTGGTGGAGAAAGAGGAATTGCTGCAGCTACCTTTTGGCGAGATCAACGCTGTCAAACTCAACCGCAAGCCACGCCGCGAGTTTGACCAGCAAATTGAGCTGTGGTTTGCCCCCACTTTGGGCTATTTGCCCGTACGTTTACGCATCACCAACGCCAATGGCGACTTTGTGGATCAATTATTAAACAAGGCCGAAAAGCCCAACCCTTGAATTTGGGCTTTTGAATCCGATATGCTTAGATGCAATTCGTTTTCCGTCGAAAGATCCCCATGGACATGCTCTACAACTCCGACACATATTCGGTCATGCACCTGCAGGTGGATGACGCGACTGTGCCTGTCCGCCCTGACTTGCCTGGCTTGGCCCGCCACGGCTTTGAGATTGTGGACAAACGATCAGGCAAAGAGATTTACCTCGAAGGCTCATGGGCCGAGCAGTTCCAAGCCCATTTGCGCGCTTGGCAGGAAAACTCACCCACCCAAGAGGAGGTGGAAGACACCTTGGCCGGCTACGCCGAACTGGCTCAAAACCCGGTCGTGGTGCACTGAGCCTTCCTTCGCAAGACCTCAAGGGCGCCTCGGCGCCCTTTTTCATACCCAGTCCTCCCTACAATCGCATCCATGACTGCTTACATCCTTAATTTGTCTTGCCCCGACCGCCAGGGCATCGTGCACGCCGTGTCTGGCTTTTTGCTGGAGCGCCAAGGCAACATCGAAGAAGCCGCGCAATACAACGACCCCGACACGGGTTTGTTCTTCATGCGCGTGCAATTCGCATGCAGTGCCGTTGGCCAAGACGACTTACGTGCGCAGCTCGCAACCTTGGCCGACACCTTCGGGATGAAGTGGACCCTGCACGACACCACCCAACCCATGCGCACGGTGTTGATGGTCAGCAAAGAAGGCCATTGCTTGAACGACTTGTTATTCCGCGTCAAAAGCGGCCTGCTGCCTTTGGACATTCGCGCCATCGTGAGCAACCACCGCGAGTTTTACCAACTGGCTGCGAGCTACAACGTGCCGTTCCACCATATTCCCGTGACCGCGGCGACCAAGACACAAGCCGAAGCCAAAGTGTTTGAGGTGATTCAGACAGAAGGCGCAGAACTGGTGGTTTTGGCCCGCTACATGCAAATCTTGAGCGACGACTTGTGCAAGAAATTGTCTGGCCGCGCCATCAACATTCACCACAGCTTCTTGCCCAGCTTCAAAGGTGCCAAGCCTTATTACCAAGCGCATGACCGTGGTGTGAAGCTCATTGGCGCAACCGCCCACTATGTGACCGCCGACTTGGACGAAGGCCCCATCATTGAGCAAGACGTGGCCCGCGTGGACCATAGCAAAACCGTGGAAGACTTCACCGCCCAAGGCCGCGATACCGAAAGCCAAGTGCTAGCCCGCGCTGTGAAATGGCACAGCGAACACCGTGTGCTGCTGAACGGCCACAAGACCGTCATCTTCAAATAAACCGCTCACTGCTTCATGAGCGCCAGTCGCATCCCGCCCATTCAGTGCTTGCTCACGTTTGAGGCCTTGGCGCGGTTGCGCTCGGTCACACAAGCCGCTGAAGAGCAATGCGTCACACCCAGCGCGGTGAGCCACCGCGTGAAACAGCTAGAACAACTGCTGGGCGTGAAGCTGTTTGGCCGTGCCGATTTTTCGCTCACCACCGAAGGCAGCGAGTACCTCGCGCATGTTCGCGAAGGCTTGTCTATTTTGGAACGCTTCCCTGGCAAAGACGGCAGCGCCACACCCGGCAAACGCAAACTGCGCTTGGCCGTCACGCCCACCTTTGCCCGCTCCATTCTCATGCCTCGCCTGCGCCAGTTTGCCGACGCTTACCCCGAGATTGACATCACCCTGCAAGTGAGCATTCCGCTGCTCGACGTGGTGGCCGAAGACGCCGACTTGACCATTCGCTTTGGCACGGGCCGCTACGCCGACGTGGAGCACATCTGCCTGATGAAAGACGATGTGACGCCCTTGGCCTCACCCGCCTACATCCGCGAGCACGGCCCATTTGATTCGGCCGAAGACTTGGCCGATGCCACCTTGTTGCGCAGCCCACTTGAGCCTTGGCGCACGTGGTTTGCAGCGCACGACCAAGACTGGCCCGAGCCGATTGACGGGAGCAGCTTCAACGACATTGGCTTGATGTGCGACGCAGCAGCGCAGGGCTTGGGCGTGGGCCTGGTGCGCTTAAAGCTGGGCACTCCGTGGCTAGAAAACGGCACGCTGGTGCGCATCTTCCCGCGCCAAGTGCCAAGCCCACATGGGCATTACCTGTGTTGGCGCACGGGCGCTATGGACCGCTGGGAATGTGCGGCGTTTGCTGATTGGCTGAAGAAGGCTGTTCCTTAAGTATTTGTCTGTCGGTGCAGTTTCGTTCGCTGTGAACGGGAGGGGCCGTTACCGCCACACGGCTTACATCGCTGCGCGACGAATGGCGCCGTATGACGGCACCGGCCCCTCCCATTCACGACATTTGGGTTTGCAGACAAATACCCAGCTCGCAAGCGTTGATCTTTGTTTAGACCGTTGCGCTACCTCACACCCGTCAAGTTGGCAGTGGGGTACGTCATGTGGCGCCATTCGTCGCGAAGCGATGTAAGCCGCAGGGCATGCCCCACTGCCAACTTGGCGCGACCGAAGTAAGGCAACAAAACCTTTTCAAACCAAGCTGTAACTTTCTTCACACGCCCAACGCCAGTTTTGCCGTAAAGTGCAACGCATGAACGCACCACTCACCTCCGACCAGCAAAACACCCTTGCCCGCACCGAGCGCCAAGCGCAAGTCGTGCAAGCCCTGCTGCAAGTGCTGCCACAGCACGCCCTGCTCTACACAACCGAGGACACCGTGCCTTACGAGTGCGATGGTCTTACCGCTTACCGCGCACGCCCTATGTGCGTGGCCTTGCCCGAGACCGTGGATCAAGTGCAAGCCGTGCTCAAAGCCTGCTACGCACTAGATGTGCCCGTGGTCGCACGCGGTGCAGGCACAGGCCTGTCGGGTGGCGCTATGCCGCACACCATGGGTGTGACGCTGTCGCTGGCCAAGTTCAACCAAATCCTCAACATCGACCCCATCGCCCGAACCGCTGTGGTGCAGTGCGGTGTGCGCAACCTCGCCATCAGCGAAGCGGTGTCGCAATACGGTCTGTACTACGCGCCC